>NZ_JACKZK010000013.1:0-189483 GCF_014230245.1 Pseudomonas sp. MSSRFD41
AGGCCCCAGGCCTTGCCCTGCTTGGCGTTATAGCTTTCGTTGAGGTCGGCGAGCATGTTCTCGATGGCCGCGGACTCTGCCAGCTCCGAGTCGCGGGCGTGCAGCACGGCAGGGCTGCCGTCGGGTTTCTTGTCGATCAGGTGGACGATGCAATGACGGATCGGCATGGGCTTCTCGGCTGGTTGAAGGGGGAGGGCGGGCTCCCCGGAAAAGCGCCCAGTGTAACGCACCCGCTGGTTTTGGCGGGGCTCGCCGGGCGATGAACGGCTTGTCGGTGCAGCTTATGCACTTTTTTACCGATTTGGAGCAATAAAGCTGACCAAATGGCTAGGAAGAGGCGGATATTTCCCCGTCTGTGTGCTAGTTTTGCCCCGTCTTACGCGGTGTCTCTGCGTTAAGCGTGCAGTCAGCATTTGTCGGGTCGAACCAAACCCAGAATTCGGTATCTATAACCCCGATCCGTCGTGGTTGTAACCGGGGTGCCAGATCCACAAGATCTGGCTCGATGGCTGACACTGCACTCTGCAATCCAAATGAATTTGATAGGGAAGGAACACCATAATGGCTATTACTAAAGACCAACTGATCGCCGATATCGCTGAAGCTATCGACGCGCCGAAAACCACCGCGCGTAACGCCCTGGATCAACTGGCCCAGATCGTTGCTGATCAATTGGAAAATGGCGGCGAAATCACTCTGCCAGGCATCGGCAAACTGAAAGTGACCGAGCGTCCTGCCCGTACTGGCCGTAACCCATCGACTGGCGCTGCCATCGAAATCGCTGCCAAGAAAGTGATCAAGCTGGTTGTGGCCAAAGGCCTGACCGACGCCATCAACAAGTAATACCTGCAGTGAAACCGTGCTCAGAGTCTTCCGGGCACGGTTTGTGTGATAACGCTTCACGCAAGGTGAATCGTCGCTGAATCCCCCGCCTCCTCAGTTTTTCCCCGCCCAGCGCTCCTGACTCCAGGCCTGTTGTTGTGCCTTGTCCTTGAAGGTCCAGGCCACGAAGCGGCTCTGTTTCTGTCCCTGGGACATTTCCACTACCCGGCTTTCCAGGGCCCCGGCCTTGCGCAGCGCGCTTTCGATCGCCGGCAGGTTCGATGCCTTCGACACCAGAGTGCTGAACCACAGCACTTGCTGGCCAACCGCGGCGCTTTCGCTGATCAGCTGGCTGACGAAACCGATCTCGCCGCCTTCGCACCACAGCTCCCGGGCCTGGCCGCCAAAGTTCAGCACGGGCAGCTTGCGCTTGGGGTCGGCCTTGCCCAGGGCGCGCCATTTGCGCTGGCTGCCCCGGGTGGCCTCTTCGAGGGAGGAGTGGAAGGGCGGGTTGCACAGGGTCAGGTCGAAGCGCTCGGCGCTGTCGAGAAGTCCGTTCAATATCTGCTTTGGGTTGCCTTGCTGGCGCAGGCTGATGGCCTTGTTCAAGCCATTGGCCTGGACGATGGTCTTGGCCGCCGCCAGGGCGGTGCTGTCGATGTCCGAGCCGAGGAAGTGCCAGCGGTAGTCGCTGTAGCCGATCAGTGGATAGATGCAGTTGGCGCCGACGCCGATATCCAGTACCCGCACGGCGGCACCCCGGGGGATCTCGCCCTGGTTGTGGCTGGCCAGCAGGTCGGCGAGAAAGTGCACGTAGTCGGCGCGGCCGGGCACTGGTGGGCAGAGGAAGTCCGCTGGAATGTCCCAGTGGGCGATGCCGTAGAAGGCCTTGAGCAGGGCGCGGTTGAACACGCGCACGGCGACCGGGTCGGCGAAGTCGATGCTTTCCTTGCCGTAGGGATTGACGATCACGAACTGGCCCAGTTCCGGGGTGCCCTTGATCAGTTGCGGGAAGTCGTAGCGCCCCTGGTGGCGGTTGCGCGGGTGCAGGCTGGCCTTTTCCCGGGGAGCGGCGACCTTGGCGGCATTGGCGGGCTTGGGCTTCTTGCGCGGCGGCTTGGGGGTATTGGGGGCGGTCATGGCGGAATGAATTCGGGGCTGGCTCAAATTGGCGGGCATTGTCCCACAAGAGCGGCGGCAGGTTTCAAGCGATAAGCGGTCAGAACGGTAGGGCGCGGGCAATAAAAAAGGGAGGCCCTGGGGCCTCCCTTCTTTACGTCGCGCTGATCGTCGTTACAGGCTGGAGATCCGTGCGTGCTGCTCGGCCAGCTTGCCCAGGGCCTGCTCGGCCTCGGCCAGCTTGGTGCGTTCCTTCTCGATCACCTCGGCAGGGGCCTTGTCGACGAAGGAGGCGTTGGCCAGCTTGCCGCCCACACGTTGCACTTCGCCTTGCAGGCGCTGGATTTCCTTGTCCAGGCGAGCCAACTCCGCGCCTTTGTCGATCAGGCCGGCCATGGGCACCAGTACTTCCATCTCGCCGACCAGGGCAGTGGCCGACAGCGGTGCTTCATCGCCGGCGCCCAGTACGGTGATGGACTCGAGCTTGGCCAGCTTCTTGAGCAGGGCCTCGTTCTCGGCCAGGCGGCGCTGGTCTTCGGCGCTGGCGTTCTTCAGGAACAGTGCCAGGGGCTTGCCCGGGCCAATGTTCATCTCGGCACGGATGTTACGGGTGCCGAGCATCAGGCCCTTGAGCCATTCGATGTCGTCCTCGGCCGCCGGGTCGATGCGCGCCTCGACGGCCACCGGCCATGGTTGCAGCATGATGGTCTTGCCAGTACTGCCTGCCAGCGGCGCCAGGCGCTGCCAGATTTCCTCGGTGATGAACGGCATGAACGGATGGGCCAGGCGCAGGGCTACTTCCAGCACGCGGACCAGGGTCCGGCGGGTGCCGCGCTGGCGCTCGACCGGAGCGTTGTCATCCCACAGCACAGGCTTGGACAGCTCCAGGTACCAGTCGCAGTACTGGTTCCAGATGAACTCGTACAGCGCCTGGGCGGCCAGGTCGAAGCGGAACTGGTCGAGTTGGCGGGTGACTTCGGCTTCGGTGCGCTGCAACTGCGAGATGATCCAGCGATCGGCCAGGGACAGCTCGTAAGCCTCGCCGTTCTGGCCGCAGTCTTCGCCCTTGTCCAGCACGTAGCGCGCGGCGTTCCAGATCTTGTTGCAGAAGTTGCGGTAACCCTCGACGCGGCCCATGTCGAACTTGATGTCGCGACCGGTGGTGGCCAGGGAGCAGAAGGTGAAGCGCAGGGCGTCGGTGCCGTAGCTGGCGATGCCGTCGGCGAACTCGGCGCGGGTCTGCTTCTCGATGGCTTTCTGCAGCTTGGGCTGCATCAGGCCGGTGGTGCGTTTTTGCACCAGGGTCTCGAGGTCGATGCCGTCGATGATGTCCAGCGGGTCAAGGACGTTGCCCTTGGACTTGGACATCTTCTGGCCCTGGCCGTCGCGGACCAGGCCGTGCACGTAGACGGTCTTGAACGGAACCTGCGGCGTGCCGTCCTCGTTCTTCACCAGGTGCATGGTGAGCATGATCATCCGGGCGACCCAGAAGAAAATGATGTCGAAACCGGTCACCAGCACATCGGTGGGATGGAAGGTCTTGAGGAATTCGGTCTGCTCCGGCCAGCCCAGGGTGGAGAAGGTCCACAGGCCCGAACTGAACCAGGTGTCGAGGACGTCGTTGTCCTGTTGCAGGGCGATGTCCGCGCCGAGGTTGTGCTTGGCCCGTACTTCGGCCTCGCTGCGGCCGACGTAGACCTTGCCGGACTCGTCGTACCAGGCCGGGATGCGATGGCCCCACCACAGCTGGCGGCTGATGCACCAGTCCTGGATATCGCGCATCCAGGAGAAGTACATGTTTTCGTACTGCTTGGGCACGAACTGGATGCGGCCATCTTCCACGGCAGCGATGGCAGGCTCGGCCAGCGGCTTGGTGGAGACGTACCACTGGTCGGTGAGCCAGGGCTCGATGACGGTGCCGGAGCGGTCGCCCTTCGGCACTTTCAGGGCGTGGTCGTCGACGCTGACCAGCAGGCCGGCGGCGTCGAAGGCGGCGACGATCTGCTTGCGCGCCTCGAAGCGGTCCAGGCCCACGTATTCGGCCGGGATCTTGCCGTCGATGCTGTCGTTCAGGCTGCCGTCCAGGTTGAATACCTGGCAGGCCGGCAGGACGCTGGCGTTCTTGTCGAAGATGTTCAGCAGCGGCAGGTTGTGGCGCTTGCCGACTTCGTAGTCGTTGAAGTCGTGGGCCGGGGTGATCTTCACGCAGCCGGTGCCGAATTCAGGATCGCAGTAATCGTCGGCGATGATCGGGATGCGCCGGCCCACCAGGGGCAGCTCGACGAATTTGCCGATCAGGGCCTGGTAGCGCTCGTCGGCCGGGTTCACCGCGACGGCAGAGTCACCGAGCATGGTTTCCGGGCGGGTGGTGGCGACGATCAGGTAGGCGTTGCCTTCGGCGGTCTTGGCGCCGTCGGCCAGCGGGTACTTCAGGTTCCACAGGAAACCCTTCTCGTCGTGGTTTTCCACTTCGAGGTCGGAGATCGCGGTGTGCAGCTTGGTGTCCCAGTTGACCAGGCGCTTGCCGCGGTAGATCAGGCCGTCTTCATGCAGGCGCACGAAGGCTTCCTTCACCGCTTCCGAGAGGCCGTCGTCCATGGTGAAGCGCTCGCGGCTCCAGTCCACGGAAGAGCCCAGGCGGCGGATCTGGCGGCTGATGTTGCCACCGGATTGATCCTTCCACTCCCAGACCTTCTCCAGGAACTTCTCCCGGCCCAGGTCGTGGCGGTTCTGGCCCTGGGCTTCGATCTGGCGCTCCACCAGCATCTGGGTGGCGATGCCGGCGTGGTCGGTACCGGGCTGCCACAGGGTATTGCGACCCTGCATGCGGCGGAAACGGATCAGGGCGTCCATGATCGCGTTGTTGAAGCCGTGGCCCATGTGCAGGCTGCCGGTGACGTTCGGCGGCGGGATCATGATGGTGTAGGAGTCGCCCGCGCCTTGCGGGGCGAAATAGTTCTCGGACTCCCAGGTCTGGTACCAGGAAGTTTCAATGGCGTGCGGCTGGTAGGTCTTATCCATGCGCGGCGGGACCCTATTGGCATTTATTCAGGAAAAGCCGGGAAGTATAGCGGAGGGGGATAGCTGCAAGCCACAAGCGGCAAGCGACAAGATGGTCCTGCCCGGCTTTGGTTCGTGGCTTATGGTTTGCCGCTGGTGGCTGCTGCGAGCAGGCGCTCCAGGCGGGCATCGAGGCGGCGCTTGATCTCGGTCTCGATGTGTGGGGCGAAGTCGTCGATCACGTCTTGCATGATCAACTGGGCGGCAGCGCGCAGTTCGCTGTCCAGGTGCAGCAGGGCGTCGGCATTGCTGTCGGCGGGCGCTGGCTTGGCGCTGGCGAGCGGTTTTGGCGTCGGCGCTGGAAGAGGTTCGGGGCTTGCGGCAGGTGCTTGGGGTTTGGCAGGTGCTGCGGGGCGAACAGGCGTCGCTGCGGGCTGCTGGTTGCCCACCATGTCGAACAGCAGGGGGATCTGGCCTTCTCCGGGGACGGTTTCGGTCAGCAGCGGCGGTTGCAGGTTCTCGTCACCGAGCAGTTGGCGGATCGACTCGAGGTCGTCCAGCAGATGCGCGGACTTGGGTCGTGGGTTGGGAGTGTCCATCGGATGCTCAGAGTCGTTGTAAGCGGTGATCTTGCAGAGAATAGCCCTGTTCGCGGTAGAAACGGAAACTCTCGCGGGCGGCCTGACGAATAGTTGGGTCTTCCACCACTACTTCGGCAATCCGGGTAAAACGCGGGGCGAAGGTCGGGACCTTGAGGTCCAGGTTCACTAGCAGGTCGGCATGCTCGCCAGGGTCCTGGCCCAGGCCGAGGACGATCTGGCCTTCGGGCTCGCTCTCCGCGGGGCCATGGGGGACGAAGGTTTCGCCCTTGAAGCGCCACAGCCGGGCATCGAGTTCGTCGCGTTGGGCGGCATCGGTGCAATGCAGGTAGATGCGGTGGCCCATGCGCCAGGCCTTGTCGGTGAGCTTGCAGGCGAAATCCAGGCGGGCCGCCGGGTCCGCGCTGGGAAGAATATAGAAGTCGACTTTGGTCATCGGGGTTCCTGAGCCGAGGAGGGCGCGGCGCTCATGCCGGGCCCCCACGGTCATGGTTTTCAGGCCTTGGCGCGGTCCAGCAGGTATTGGGTCAGCAGGGGCACCGGACGACCGGTGGCGCCCTTGTCCTTGCCGCCGCTGGTCCAGGCGGTGCCGGCGATGTCCAGGTGGGCCCAGTTCATGTTCTTGGTGAAGCGCGACAGGAAGCAGGCCGCGGTGATGGTGCCGGCCTTCGGCCCACCGATGTTGGCGATGTCGGCGAACGGGCTGTCCAGTTGCTCCTGGTACTCGTCGAACAGCGGCAGTTGCCAGGCGCGGTCGTCGGCTTGCTGGCCGGCGCTGAGCAGTTGGCCGATCAGTTCGTCGTTGTTGCCCAGCAGGCCCGAGGTGTGGGCGCCCAGGGCTACCACGCAGGCGCCGGTCAGGGTCGCGATGTCGATCACCGCCTGGGGCTTGAAGCGTTCGGCGTAGGTCAGTGCGTCGCACAGCACCAGGCGGCCTTCGGCGTCGGTGTTGAGGATTTCCACGGTCTGGCCGCTCATGGTGGTGACGATGTCGCCAGGACGCGAGGCACCGCCGCTAGGCATGTTCTCGGCGCAGGCCAGGATGCACACCAGGTTGATCGGCAGCTTGAGTTCGAGCACTGCGCGCAGGGTGCCGAAGACGCTGGCGGCGCCGCCCATGTCGTACTTCATCTCGTCCATGCCGGCACCCGGCTTGAGGCTGATGCCGCCGGTATCGAAAGTGATGCCCTTGCCCACCAGGGCGAACGGCTTCTCGGACTTCTTGCCGCCGTTGTACTGCATGACGATCAGCCGTGGCGGCTGCTCGCTGCCCTGGCCCACGGCATAGAACGAGCCCATGCCCAGTTCCTTGATCTTCTTCTCGTCAAGGACCTCGACCTTCAGCCCCTTGAACTCCTTGCCCAGGGCCTTGGCTTGTTCGCCGAGGAAGCTTGGGTGGCAGACGTTCGGCGGCAGGTTGCCCAGATCGCGAGTGAACGCCATGCCGCTGGCGATGGCCTGGGCGTGGGTCACGGCGCGTTCCACTTCAGCCTGGGCGGCCTTGATGGTCAGCAGGGTGATCTTCTTCAGTGGACGGGCTTCGGCCTTCTGGCTCTTGTAGCGATCGAAGACGTAGCCGCCGTCCAGCAGGGTCTCGGCCAGCAGGCGGGTCTTGCCGTAGCTGTCGCGGCCCTTGACCGCCACCTCGTCCAGGGCCAGCACCGCATCGCCGCCGCCCAGGCCATTGAGGGTACCCAGCACGCCGCTGACGATCTTGCGGAACGGGCGGTCGCCCAGTTCGTCATCCTTGCCGATGCCTACCAGCAGCAGGCGCTCGGCCTTGAGCTTGGCCACGCCGTGCAGCAGCAGGCTCTGCCCGACCTTGCCGGCCAGGTCGCCGCGCTTGAGCACGGCGCTGATGGCGCCGTCGCTGAGTTCGTCGAGTTGCTTGGCGACGTTGCCGAGTTTGCGGCCTTCGCCGACGGCGACCACCAGGGTGGCGGTCTTCAACGTTTCCGGGCTAACGCTTTTTACAACCAGTTCCATGTCCGGGTCCCTGAGTGAATGGTCAAAGCGCGCGGGAAAGACTCCAGCGCGGGGCTTAGCTATATAGAAGAAGGCGTCGCGTGCTGCCGACGACAAAGCCGCCAGTTTGAACCTCGGCGCTTGCGGCTGACAACCCTCGTATGGCCCAAGTTCGCCGCTTTGCCGCGTCGGGTGAGCATCCACCGTGACAGGCGCATGCATTCACAGGATAATGCGCCATCCTTTTTCGGCGGCCCTGCATCCTGGGGCCGGCTCGATCGTTTGCTTGTTCGGCCGCCTTAGCCTGACAACCCTGGAGTGTCTGGTTTGATCGTCTTTCGTTATCTTTCCCGCGAAGTCCTGCTGACCCTCAGTGCCGTAAGCGCGGTGCTGCTGGTCATCATCATGAGCGGACGCTTCGTCAAGTTCCTCGCACAGGCTGCCTCGGGCGCCCTTGATCCGGGCTCGCTGTTCCTGATCATGGGCTTTCGCCTGCCGGGTTTCCTGCAACTGATCCTGCCCCTGGGATTGTTCCTGGGCATTCTCCTGGCCTATGGCCGGCTCTATCTCGAAAGCGAGATGACCGTGCTCTCGGCCACTGGCATGAGCCAGCAGCGCCTGCTGGGCCTGACCATGATCCCGGCGGCCCTGGTGGCATTGCTGGTGGCCTGGTTGAGCCTGAGCCTGGCTCCGCAAGGGGCCAACCAGTTCCAGTTGCTGCTGAACAAGCAGGATGCCCTGACCGAGTTCGATACCCTGGTGGCCGGGCGTTTCCAGGCCCTCAACGACGGTAGCCGGGTGACCTACACCGAGCAGCTGTCGGACGACCGCACCCAGCTGGGCGGCGTGTTCATTTCCGAGAAGCGCCTGAACCAGGAAAAGAAGGACCAGGGCATTTCCGTGCTGGTGGCCGAGAAGGGGCACCAGGACATCCGCCCCGATGGCAACCGCTACCTGATCCTGGAAAACGGCTATCGCTATGACGGCAACCCGGGCGAGGCCAACTACCGGGTGATCAAGTACGACACCTATGGCGTGTTGCTGGAGCGCCCGGATATCAGCGAGGAGGTCACTGATCGTGACGCCATGCCGACTTCCGAGCTGATCGGCAAAGACGACCTGCGAGCCCGTGCCGAGCTGCAGTGGCGCCTGTCCCTGCCGCTGCTGGTGTTCATCGTGACCCTGATGGCGGTACC
Source organism: Pseudomonas sp. MSSRFD41 (assembly GCF_014230245.1). Taxonomy (NCBI): domain Bacteria; kingdom Pseudomonadati; phylum Pseudomonadota; class Gammaproteobacteria; order Pseudomonadales; family Pseudomonadaceae; genus Pseudomonas; species Pseudomonas sp. MSSRFD41. Next base: position 8,702 of record NZ_JACKZK010000013.1, read on the forward strand.
GCTGTCCCGGGTCAACCCGCGCCAGGGTCGCTTCCTCAAGCTGATCCCGGCGATCCTCCTGTACATGGCCTACCTGACCATCCTGATTTCCGTGCGCGGTGCCCTGGAGAAGGGCAAGATCTCGCCGGCCCTGGGCTTGTGGTGGGTTCATGTACTGTTCCTGGCGATCGGCCTGGGACTGATGTATTGGGAACCGTTGCGTTTGAAAATGGCGAGTCGTCGCAGCATGAAGGAGATGGCTCGTGGTTAAGCTCGATCGCTACATCGGTAGCAGTGTGTTCATGGCGATTCTCGCGGTCCTGGGGATCATCCTCGGGCTGGCCTCGCTGTTCGCCTTCATCGATGAGATGGGCAGCATCAGCGATACCTACACCGTGATGGACGTGATGAGCTACGTGGTGCTCACCGCTCCGCGCCGGGTCTATGAAATGCTGCCGATGGCCGCGCTGATCGGTTGCCTGATCGGCCTTGGTGCCCTGGCCAGCAACAGTGAGCTGACCATCATGCGTGCCGCGGGCGTATCCGTCGGTCGAATCGTCTGGGCGGTGATGAAGCCGATGCTGGTACTGATGCTGGCTGGCCTGCTGGTGGGCGAGTACGTGGCGCCCGCCACCGAAACCCAGGCCCAGGCCGCTCGCGCCCTGGCCCAGGGGTCCGGCGACGCCCAGAGCTCCAAGCATGGCCTGTGGCACCGCCAGGGCGACGAGTTCATCCATATCAACGCCGTGCAGCCCAACGGCCTGTTGTATGGGGTGACTCGCTATCATTTCGACGGCCAGCGCCACATGCTGTCCTCGAGCTTCGCTCGCCAGGCTCGTTTCCACGAGAACTACTGGCAGCTGACCGAGGTCACCACCACCTATTTCCGTGAGGGACATACCGAGGTCATCAGCGTTCCCGAGGAACGCTGGGATGTGGCCTTGAGCCCGCAGTTGCTGAGCACCGTGGTGATGGCGCCGGAATCCCTGTCCATCAGCGGCCTGTGGGGCTACATCCACTACCTGGCCGATCAGGGGCTGAACAATGGTCGCTACTGGCTGGCGTTCTGGGTCAAGGTCCTGCAGCCGCTGGTGACTGCGGCCCTGGTGCTGATGGCGATTTCCTTCATTTTCGGCCCGCTGCGTTCCGTGACACTGGGGCAGCGCGTGTTCACCGGCGTGCTGGTGGGCTTCGTGTTCCGCATCGCCCAGGACCTGCTGGGGCCTTCGAGCCTGGTGTTCGGTTTCTCGCCGCTGTTCGCGGTGCTGGTTCCGGCCGGGATATGCGCGGTCGCCGGGTTCTGGCTCCTGCGCCGCGCCGGTTAACCGGCTTTTTGCCTCGTTTTGGTGCGACGCCCCGGCCAACAGGCCGGGGCGTTTTTGCATTTGCCGGACGCTGACCGGTGAGCGTGACGCTTGTGCCGAGTATCAGGTACAATTCCCGGCTATTTTTCGGCGGGCCCTGCCTGCAGCCTTTTTGAGTGTTCATCCGTGAGTGATTTGAGTCATATCCGCAATTTCTCCATCATCGCCCACATTGACCATGGCAAGTCGACCCTGGCCGATCGCTTCATCCAGATGTGCGGCGGCCTGGCCGACCGCGAAATGGAAGCCCAGGTCCTGGACTCCATGGACCTCGAGCGTGAACGCGGGATCACCATCAAGGCCCACAGCGTCACCCTTTACTACAAGGCACGCGATGGCGTGACCTACCAGCTGAACTTTATCGACACCCCGGGCCACGTGGACTTCACCTATGAAGTCAGCCGTTCCCTGGCAGCCTGCGAAGGCGCGCTGCTGGTGGTGGATGCCGGCCAGGGCGTCGAGGCCCAGTCGGTCGCCAACTGCTACACCGCCATCGAGCAGGGCCTGGAGGTCATGCCGGTACTGAACAAGATCGACCTGCCCCAGGCCGAGCCGGAGCGGGTCAAGGAAGAAATCGAGAAGATCATCGGCATCGATGCCACCGATGCCGTGACTTGCAGCGCCAAGACCGGCCTGGGCGTGGACGAAGTGCTCGAGCGCCTGGTAACCACCATCCCGGCACCGACCGGCAATATCGAAGATCCGCTGCAAGCGCTGATCATCGACTCCTGGTTCGACAACTACCTGGGCGTCGTGTCCCTGGTGCGGGTGCGCCATGGCCGGGTGAAGAAGGGCGACAAGATCCTGGTCAAATCCACCGGCAAGATCCACCTGGTGGACAGCGTCGGTGTCTTCAACCCGAAACACACCGCTACCGCGGACCTCAAGGCCGGTGAGGTGGGCTTCATCATCGCCGGCATCAAGGACATCCATGGTGCTCCGGTGGGCGATACCCTGACCCTGAGCTCCACGCCCGACGTGGAGGTGCTGCCAGGCTTCAAGCGCATCCAGCCGCAGGTCTATGCCGGCCTGTTCCCGGTCAGTTCCGACGACTTCGAGGACTTCCGCGAGGCCCTGCAGAAGCTCACCTTGAACGACTCCTCGCTGCAGTACACCCCGGAAAGCTCCGACGCCCTGGGCTTCGGTTTCCGTTGCGGGTTCCTCGGCATGCTGCACATGGAGATCATCCAGGAGCGCCTGGAGCGCGAATACGACCTGGACCTGATCACCACCGCGCCGACGGTAATCTTCGAACTGCTGCTCAAGAGCGGTGAAACCATCTACGTCGATAACCCGTCCAAGCTTCCGGACCTGTCCTCCATCGAGGACATGCGCGAGCCGATCGTGCGGGCCAATATCCTTGTGCCCCAGGAGCACCTGGGCAACGTCATAACCCTGTGCATCGAAAAGCGCGGCGTACAGCGCGACATGCTGTTCCTCGGTTCGCAGGTCCAGGTGACCTACGACCTGCCGATGAACGAGGTGGTACTGGACTTCTTCGACCGCCTGAAGTCCACCAGCCGTGGCTACGCCTCGCTGGATTACCACTTCGATCGCTATCAGTCGGCTAATCTGGTGAAGCTGGACGTGCTGATCAACGGCGACCGGGTCGATGCCCTGGCCCTGATCGTGCACCGCGACAATGCCCATTACAAAGGGCGTGCATTGACCGAGAAGATGAAAGAACTGATTCCTCGGCAGATGTTCGACGTGGCAATCCAGGCCGCCATCGGCGGTCAGATCATCGCGCGGACAACCGTCAAGGCCCTCAGAAAGAACGTACTGGCCAAATGCTACGGCGGTGACGTCAGCCGTAAGCGCAAGCTGTTGGAAAAGCAGAAGGCCGGTAAGAAACGCATGAAGCAAGTGGGTAACGTGGAGATTCCACAGGATGCCTTCCTTGCTGTGCTCAGGTTGGATAGTTAGGTCCTATGTCACTAAATTTCCCGCTGTTGCTGGTCATCGCTGTCTTCGTATGCGGTTTCCTGGCGTTGCTCGACCTGGTGTTCCTGGCTCCGCGTCGCCGCGCGGCCATCGCCAACTATCAGGGCAGCGTCAGCCAGCCGGACGGGCTGGTGGTCGAGAAGCTGAACAAGGAACCGTTGCTGGTTGAATACGGCAAGTCGTTCTTCCCGGTGCTGTTCATCGTCCTGGTGCTGCGTTCGTTCCTGGTGGAACCGTTCCAGATTCCATCGGGCTCGATGAAGCCGACCCTGGATGTGGGCGACTTCATCCTGGTGAACAAGTTCTCCTACGGCATCCGCTTGCCGGTGATCGACAAGAAGGTCATCGAGGTCGGTGATCCGCAGCGCGGCGATGTGATGGTGTTCCGCTACCCGAGCGATCCGAACGTCAACTACATCAAGCGTGTGGTCGGCCTGCCGGGCGACGAGGTGCGCTACACCAGCGACAAGCGCCTGTTCGTCAACGGCCAGCCAGTGGCGGAGCAACTGGTAGGGGCCGAGCCTGGCACCCTGGGCAGCGCGGAACTGTACAAGGAAAAACTCGGCGCCGCCGAGCACCTGATTCGCAAGGAAATGAGTCGTTACCGGGCTACCCCGGACGGTCGTTGGGTAGTTCCCGCCGGGCACTACTTCATGATGGGCGACAACCGCGACAACTCCAACGACAGTCGCTACTGGGATGACCCGAGCATTCCCAAGGACCTGCTGGGCATGGTTCCCGACAAGAATATCGTCGGCAAGGCCTTTGCAGTCTGGATGAGCTGGCCCGAACCGAAACTCAGCCACCTGCCGAATTTCTCGCGGGTTGGCCTGATCAAGTAATCACCCACGGCGCTGTTGAATACAGCGCCGAATGCTTTTCTGGCGCTTGTATAAAACCACCCATCCCCCGGGTGGTGCGTGGCCAGGGGCATGCAATCAACGATATTCAGGATGTGGATTTGAACACAGCGTTAATTGCCACCCGCACCTCGTGCGCGGCCCATCGGATGGCGAGTTTCGGTGACGAAACCAGTGTGGGTAGATCGTGAGCGTTTCTTTGAGTCGTCTCGAGCGCCAGCTCGGTTATTCCTTCAAGGACCAGGAGCTGATGCTCCTGGCCCTCACTCACCGCAGCTTTGCCGGGCGCAACAACGAGCGCCTGGAATTCCTGGGTGATGCGATCCTCAATTTCGTGGCCGGCGAGGCGCTGTTCGAGCGTTTTCCCCAGGCTCGCGAAGGCCAGCTGTCGCGTTTGCGCGCACGCCTGGTCAAAGGCGAGACCCTGGCGGTACTGGCCCGTGGTTTCGACCTGGGTGAATACCTGCGCCTGGGCTCCGGCGAATTGAAGAGCGGTGGTTTTCGTCGCGAGTCGATCCTCGCCGACGCCCTGGAAGCCCTGATCGGTGCGATCTACCTGGACGCCGGCATGGAGACTGCCCGCGACCGAGTGCTGTCCTGGCTGGCCTCGGAATTCGACAGCCTGACCCTGGTGGACACCAACAAGGATCCCAAGACAAGGCTGCAGGAATTCCTCCAGTCCCGGGCCTGTGAACTGCCACGCTACGAAGTGGTGGATATCCAGGGCGAACCCCATTGCCGGACCTTCTTCGTGGAATGCGAAGTCACCCTCTTGAATGAAAAAAGCCGGGGCCAGGGCGTGAGCCGTCGCATTGCCGAACAGGTAGCGGCCGCCGCAGCACTGATTGCCCTGGGCGTGGAGAATGGCCATGACTGATTCAACTGCAACACGCTGTGGCTATGTCGCCATCGTCGGCCGCCCCAACGTGGGCAAGTCGACGCTGCTCAACCACATCCTCGGCCAGAAGCTGGCGATCACCTCGCGCAAGCCGCAGACCACTCGCCACAACATGCTCGGGATCAAGACCGAAGGTGACGTGCAGGCGATCTACGTCGACACCCCCGGCATGCACAAGAGCAACGAGAAGGCGCTGAACCGCTACATGAACAAGACGGCCTCGGCAGCCTTGAAAGACGTGGACGTGGTGATCTTCGTGGTCGACCGCACCAAGTGGACCGACGAGGACCAGCTGGTCCTGGAACGCGTCCAGTTCGTGCAGGGCCCGGTGATCCTGGCCATCAACAAGACCGACCGCATCGAGGACAAGGCCGAGCTGATGCCGCACCTGACCTGGTTGCAGGAGCAGTTGCCCAATGCCGAGATCGTCCCGGTATCGGCCCAGCAGGGGCATAACCTGGATGCCCTGGAAGGCTTGATCGCCAAGCACCTGCCGGAGAACGAGCACTTCTTCCCAGAAGACCAGATCACCGATCGCAGCAGCCGTTTCCTCGCCGCCGAACTGGTACGCGAGAAGATCATGCGCCAGCTGGGCGCCGAGCTGCCGTACCAGATCACCGTGGAAATCGAAGAGTTCAAGCAACAGGGCAAGATCCTGCACATCCATGCCCTGATCCTCGTCGAGCGTGACGGCCAGAAGAAAATCATCATTGGCGACAAGGGTGAGCGGATCAAGCGCATCGGCATGGAAGCGCGCAAGGACATGGAGCTGCTGTTCGACTCCAAGGTCATGCTCAACCTCTGGGTCAAGGTCAAGGGCGGCTGGTCCGACGACGAGCGTGCCCTGCGCTCGCTGGGCTACGGCGACCTCTAAAGCCTCGCGCTGGTGAGTCGGCTCCGGCCGGGAGTCGACTCGCCAACGAACAGTTTCGATCCTCCTTTCGGACCCGGTTCCCTCTCTATTTACTGAGACTCCTCGCAACCATGTCCAGCAACGCCCCTGTCGGCCAACTCGCCTATGTCCTGCATAGCCGTGCCTATCGCGAGAGCAGCGCCCTGGTGGACTTCCTCACGCCCCAGGGGCGCCTGCGGGCGGTATTGCGCAATGCTCGGGGCAAGGCCGGTACCCTGGCGCGACCCTTCGTGCCCCTGGAAGTGGAATTTCGTGGTCGTGGCGAGCTGAAGAATGTCGGGCGCATGGAAGGCGCCGGCGTCGCTGCCTGGCTCAATGGCGAGGCGCTGTTCAGCGGGCTTTACCTGAACGAGTTGCTGATCCGCCTGTTGCCGGCGGAAGATCCCCATCCGGCGGTGTTCGATCACTACGCCGCGACCTTGCTGGCCCTGGCCGCCGGTCGTCCCCTGGAGCCTTTGCTGCGAGCCTTCGAATGGCGCTTGCTGGACGACCTGGGCTACGGCTTCGCCCTGGACCAGGATATCCATGGCGCTCCCATCGCCGCCGACGGTCTGTACCGCCTGCAAGTGGATGCCGGCCTGGAGCAGGTGTTCCTGCTGCAGCCGGGCGTGTTCAACGGCACCGAGCTCCTGGCCATGGCCGAAGCCGACTGGAGCGCGCCCGGCGCCTTGTCGGCGGCCAAGCGCCTGATGCGCCAGGCCCTGGCTGTTCACCTGGGTGGTCGGCCACTGGTCAGTCGCGAGCTGTTTCGCAAGCCCTGAGCCCGCCGCGTGTGCCGGGTCGATGCCAAGGTGCATCGGTAAATGGCAACCAGCCCCGTTCTACCCGTATGCTGTGCGCCGAATCTTCATTTATTCAGGAGCGCTTTCGTGACCACCAGCAATCGCATTCTTCTTGGCGTGAACATCGACCACGTTGCCACCCTGCGCCAGGCCCGGGGCACACGTTATCCCGACCCGGTCAAGGCTGCGCTGGATGCGGAAGAGGCGGGCGCCGACGGCATCACCGTGCACCTGCGTGAAGATCGCCGGCATATCCAGGAGCGTGATGTGCTGCTGCTCAAGGACGTGCTGCAGACCCGCATGAACTTCGAAATGGGCGTCACCGAGGAAATGATGGCCTTCGCCGAGCGCATCCGTCCGGCGCATATCTGCCTGGTGCCGGAAACCCGCCAGGAGCTGACCACCGAGGGTGGCCTGGATGTAGCGGGGCAAGAGGAGCGGATCAAGGCTGCAGTGCAGCGCCTGGCGAAAATCGGCTCCGAGGTCTCGCTGTTCATCGACGCCGACGAGCGCCAGATCGAGGCCGCCAAGCGGGTCGGCGCGCCGGCCATCGAACTGCATACCGGGCGCTACGCCGATGCCCAGACCCCGGCCGAAGTGGCGCAAGAGCTGCAACGCATTGTCGACGGCGTGGCAGTGGGCCTGGCCCAGGGCCTGATCGTCAATGCCGGCCATGGCCTGCATTACCACAACGTCGAGGCCGTGGCGGCGATCAAGGGGATCAACGAACTGAACATCGGCCATGCCCTGGTGGCTCATGCGCTGTTCGTCGGTTTCAAGGGCGCGGTCGCGGAAATGAAGGCGCTGATCCTGGCGGCGGCCAAGGGCTGATCGGCGCTGCGGCAGGCTGCGACAGGGTCTCAAGACCTGGCGCGATCAAGCGATCGCCGCAGCCTGGCTGCTCCACTCCGTGGCTGGCAGCTTCAGAGCGGCGGGTTTTCCTCGGCCGGCTTGGCCTTGTTGACGCCCGGGACGTGCAGGTTGCCTTCGGCGACCTGGTCGCCCTCCAGCTGCGGCTGGGTCACCCAGGTGAGAATGTCGTAGTAGCGACGGATGTTGGCCACGAAGTGCACCGGCTCGCCGCCCCGGGCATAGCCATAGCGGGTCTTGCTGTACCACTGCTTCTGCGACAGGCGCGGCAGCATCTTCTTCACGTCCAGCCACTTGTTCGGATTCAGGCCTTCGCGCTTGGCCAGGGTGCGCGCGTCATCCAGGTGGCCGGTGCCGACGTTGTAGGCGGCAAGGGCGAACCAGGTGCGGTCCGGCTCCTCGATCTTGTCGTCCAGCTGGTCCCTGATGTAGGCCAGGTACTTGGCCCCGCCGCTGATGCTTTGCTTGGGGTCCAGGCGGTTGGCGACGCCCATGGCCTGGGCGGTGTTCTGGGTCAGCATCATCAGGCCGCGCACGCCGGTCTTGGAGGTCACCTCGGCCTGCCACATGGATTCCTGGTAGCCAACGGCGGCCAGCAGGCGCCAGTCCAGCTTTTGCTGCTTGGCCGAGGCCTTGAAGTGCTTTTCGTACTTGGGCAGGCGTTGCTGCAAGTGCTGGGCGAAGGTGTAGGCGCCGACATAACCGAGCACGTCCACATGGCCGTAGTAGCGGTCCTTGAGGCGTTGCAGGGTGCCGTTCTTCTCCACCTTGTCGAGGAAGGCGTTGATCTCGTTGAGCAGGCTGTTGTCGTCGCCGGCGGCCACTGCCCAGCTCTGGCTACGGGCGTCGCCGAGGTCGAAGGCGACCCGCACATTGGGGAAATACACCTGGTTCATCGCCAGTTCGTTGGAGTCCACCAGGGTCAGGTCGATCTGCCCCTCGTCGACCATGCGCAGCAGGTCCACCACTTCCACGGCGTCCGATTCTTCATACGCGATACCGGGATACTTGAGCTTGAGTTCGGCCAGTTGCTCGGCATGACTGCTGCCCTTGAGCACCATGATGTGTCTACCCACCAGGTCCTGGGCGGTGGTGGGGCGGGACTGGCCGTTGCGATAGATGACCTGCGGGGTGACTTCCAGGTACGGGTGGGAGAAGCGCACCTGCTGCTTGCGCTGCTCGCTGCCCACCAGGCCGGCGGCGGCCAGCACCGGGCCCTTGGGCTGGCCCAGCTGGCCGAACAGATCGTCGAGATTGTCGGCGGTCTCGATCTTCAGCTCGACCCCCAGATCGTCGGCGAAGCGTTTCACCAGCTCGTATTCGAAGCCGGTTTCACCATTGCGATCCTGGAAGTAGGTGGCGGGACTGTTCCGGGTGATCACCCGCAGCACGCCATCCTCCTTTACACGCTCCAGGGTGCTGGGTTTTTCAACGCAGGCACCGAGCATCAGGAAGAGTCCGGTAACGATGAGCCACTTGGCGTAGCGCGGACGTAAAGCCATAGGGGAAAACATTGGCGCAGTATACGCAAAGCACAACGGCCGCCATATCTCGACAGCGAAGGGCTTGTCTGCTAGTGGTTGGCGACCTGGACTGGAGCCCAGGTGATTGGGCCTTCGGCGGCCAATGTGACGGTTCAAATAACCCTTGGCGATAACCTCGATAAGCCTTTGTTATAGGGCGCCATGCCCGCGCCGACGCCCGGAAGCGCGGGGGATAGCGTTTCGAGTGCCGATGCTGGCGGTTTACGTTAGAATGCACGGCCTCAAAGCACACCCCCTTCCCGAGGCTGTCCCGAAGATGTTGATCCTGCGCGGCGCTCCTGCCCTTTCTGCCTTTCGCCACAGCAAACTCCTTGAGCAACTGAGCCAGAAAGTACCGGCTGTCAGTGGCTTGTATGCTGAATTCGCTCACTTCGCCGAAGTCACCGGCGTCCTGACCGGCGACGAACAGCAGGTGCTTGCGCGCCTTCTGAAGTACGGCCCCAGCGTTCCGGTACAGGAGCCGAGCGGCCGTCTGTTCCTGGTCCTGCCACGATTCGGCACCATCTCGCCCTGGTCGAGCAAGGCCAGCGACATCGCCCGCAACTGCGGCCTGGCGAAAGTCCAGCGCCTGGAACGGGGTATTGCCTTCTATGTGGCCGGCGAGTTCAGCGAGGCCGATGCCCAGCTGATCGGCGATGCGTTGCACGACCGCATGACCCAGGTCGTGGTGGCCAGCCTGGAGCAGGCCGGCGGCCTGTTCAGCCATGCCGAACCCAAGCCGTTGACCGCAGTGGACATTCTCGGTGGTGGCCGCGCCGCCCTGGAAAAGGCCAACAGCGAGCTGGGCCTGGCCCTGGCCGAAGATGAAATCGACTACTTGATGAAGGCCTTCCAGGGACTGGCACGCAACCCCCACGACATCGAACTGATGATGTTCGCCCAGGCCAACTCCGAGCACTGCCGCCACAAGATCTTCAACGCCAGTTGGGACATCGACGGCCAGGCCCAGGAAAAGAGCCTGTTCGGCATGATCAAGAACACCTACCAGATGCACAACGAAGGTGTGCTCTCGGCCTACAAGGACAATGCCGCGGTGATCGTCGGCTCCGTCGCCGGGCGCTTCTTCCCGAACCCCGAGACCCGCCAGTACGGCGCGGTGCAGGAGCCGGTGCATATCCTGATGAAGGTCGAGACCCACAACCACCCGACCGCCATCGCCCCGTTCCCTGGCGCTTCCACCGGTTCGGGCGGCGAGATCCGCGACGAGGGCGCCACCGGCCGTGGTGCCAAGCCCAAGGCCGGTCTCACCGGTTTCACCGTTTCCAACCTGCAGATCCCCGGCTTCGAACAGCCTTGGGAAGTGCCGTACGGCAAGCCCGAGCGCATCGTCGACGCCCTGGACATCATGATCGAAGGCCCGCTGGGTGGCGCGGCGTTCAACAACGAATTCGGCCGTCCGGCCCTGACCGGCTACTTCCGGACGTTCGAGCAGTCCATCACCACCCCCCGTGGTGAAGAAGTGCGTGGCTACCACAAGCCGATCATGCTGGCGGGTGGCATGGGCAACATCCGTGACGAACACGTGCAGAAGGGCGAGATCACCGTCGGCTCCAAGCTGATCGTCCTCGGCGGCCCGGCGATGCTCATCGGCCTGGGCGGCGGCGCCGCTTCCTCCATGGCCACCGGCACCAGCTCGGCGGACCTGGATTTTGCCTCGGTGCAGCGCGAGAACCCGGAAATGGAGCGCCGTTGCCAGGAGGTCATCGACCGTTGCTGGCAGCTGGGGGACAAGAACCCCATCAGCTTCATCCACGACGTCGGTGCCGGCGGCCTGTCCAATGCCTTCCCCGAGCTGGTCAACGACGGCGGCCGTGGCGGTCGCTTCGAGCTGCGCAACATTCCCAACGACGAGCCGGGCATGGCTCCGCACGAGATCTGGTCCAACGAATCCCAGGAACGTTATGTCCTGGCGGTGGGCGCCGAGGACTTCGAGCGCTTCAAGGCCATCTGCGAGCGCGAGCGCTGCCCGTTCGCGGTGGTCGGCGAAGCCACGGCCGAGCCGCAGTTGACCGTGACCGACAGCCACTTCGGCAACAGCCCGGTGGACATGCCCCTGGAAGTGCTGCTGGGCAAGGCCCCGCGCATGCACCGTTCGGCCGTTCGCGAAGCCGAGCTGGGCGACGATTTCGATCCGAGCACCCTGGATATCGCCGAGAGCATCGAGCGAGTCCTGCACCACCCGGCCGTGGCCAGCAAGAGCTTCCTGATCACCATCGGCGACCGCACCATCACCGGCCTCGTGGCCCGCGACCAGATGGTCGGCCCATGGCAGGTGCCGGTAGCCGACGTAGCGGTCACCGCCACCAGCTTCGACGTCTACACCGGTGAGGCCATGGCCATGGGCGAGCGTACTCCGCTGGCCCTGCTGGATGCCCCGGCGTCCGGACGCATGGCCATCGGCGAGACCCTGACCAACCTCGCGGCCTCGCGCATCGGCAAGATCAGCGATATCAAGCTCTCCGCCAACTGGATGTCCGCTGCCGGCCATCCGGGCGAAGACGCACGCCTGTACGACACCGTCAAGGCTGTCGGCATGGAGCTGTGCCCGGAGCTGGGCATCACCATCCCGGTGGGCAAGGACTCCATGTCCATGGCCACCCGTTGGAGCGAAGAGGGCGTGGACAAGAGCGTCACCGCGCCGCTATCGCTGATCGTCACCGGCTTCGCCCCGGTCACCGACATCCGCCAGACCCTGACCCCGCAACTGCGCATGGACAAGGGCACCACCGACCTGGTCCTGATCGACCTGGGTCGCGGCCAGAACCGCATGGGCGCCTCGATCCTCGCCCAGACCCACGGCAAGATCGGCAAGCAGGCTCCGGACGTCGATGACGCCGAAGACCTGAAGGCCTTCTTCGCGGTGATCCAGGGCCTCAATGCCGACGGTCACCTGCTGGCCTACCATGACCGTTCCGACGGCGGCCTGCTGACCAGCGCCGTGGAAATGGCCTTCGCCGGCCACTGCGGCCTGAACCTGAACCTGGATGCGCTGGCTGCCAGCGCGGCCGATATCCCGGCCATCCTGTTCAACGAGGAATTGGGTGCGCTGATCCAGGTTCGCCAGGACGCCACTCCGAGCGTGCTCGCGCAGTTCAGCGCCGCTGGCCTGGGCGACTGCGTGGCGGTGATCGGCCAGCCGGTCAACAACGGTCACATCAACATCACCTTCAATGGCCAGAACGTGTTCGCCGGCGAGCGCCGCCTGCTGCAGCGCCAGTGGGCCGAGACCAGCTACCAGATCCAGCGCCTGCGCGACAACGCCGACTGCGCCGAGCAGGAGTTCGATGTGGTGCTGGAGGAAGACAACCCGGGCCTGAGCGTCAAGCTGAGCTTCGACGTCAACCAGGACGTCGCCGCGCCTTACATCAAGAAGGGCGTACGGCCCCAGGTGGCGGTCCTGCGCGAGCAGGGCGTCAATGGCCAGGTGGAAATGGCCGCGGCGTTCGACCGCGCCGGCTTCAACGCCATCGACGTGCACATGAGCGATATCCTCGCCGGTCGCGTCGACCTCAACGAGTTCAAGGGCATGGTCGCCTGCGGCGGCTTCTCCTACGGTGACGTACTGGGCGCCGGCGAAGGTTGGGCCAAGTCGGCGCTGTTCAACAGCCGCGCCCGCGATGCGTTCCAGGGCTTCTTCGAGCGCAACGACACCTTCACCCTCGGTGTGTGCAACGGTTGCCAGATGATGTCCAACCTGCACGAGCTGGTCCCGGGCAGCGAGTTCTGGCCGCACTTCGTGCGTAACCGCTCCGAGCAGTTCGAAGGCCGCGTGGCCATGGTCCAGGTGCAGGAGTCGAACTCGATCTTCCTGCAGGGCATGGCTGGTTCGCGGATGCCGATCGCCATCGCCCATGGCGAAGGCCATGCCGAGTTCGAAAGCGAGGAAGCGCTGCTGGAAGCCGACCTGTCCGGTTGCGTGGCCCTGCGCTTCGTCGACAACCACGGCAAGGTCACCGAGCGCTACCCGGCCAACCCCAACGGTTCGCCACGCGGGATCACCGGCCTCACCAGCCGCGACGGTCGCGTCACCATCATGATGCCGCACCCCGAGCGGGTGTTCCGTGCCGTGCAGAACTCCTGGCGTCCTGACGACTGGAACGAAGATGCGGGCTGGATGCGCATGTTCCGCAACGCTCGCGTCTGGGTGAACTGAGGCGATGTACAAGCTCAGCTTCTTCGTGCCTCCCAGCCATGTGGAGCAGGTCAAGAGCGCCGTGTTCGCCGCAGGTGGCGGCCGCATCGGTGCCTACGACCAGTGCGCCTGGCAGGTGCTCGGCCAGGGCCAGTTCCGCCCTTTGGACGGCAGCCAGCCGTTCCTCGGGCAGGCCGGCCGGGTGGAGCGGGTGGAGGAATGGAAAGTCGAGCTGGTGGTGGCCGACGAACTGATCCGCGACGTGGTGATGGCGCTCAAGCAGAGCCATCCCTACGAGACGCCGGCCTACGAGGTCTGGCGTCTGGAAGCGTTCTGAGGTTATCCACAAGTAGAAAGCCCGCTGGACCGGAAACGGCCAGCGGGCTTTTTTATTGGCGTGCGGTTTCGTTCCTCAGGCGCTGGCACTGGCCTCGTGCTGCATCAGCACCTGGAGGGCGGCTTGCAGGCCGGCGGCCTTCTCGCCGATCAACACATGCCAGATGTCGCCTTCCAAGCGCCTTGTGCCCTGGCAGCCGAGGTTGCGTAGCGCCACTTCCGACAAACCACGGCTGTCGCCCAGCTGCACCCGCAGCCGGGTCAGGGCTACGCAGTCCAGTTGCAGCAGGTTGTCGCGACCGCCCAGGGCGGTGAGCCATTGCTGGGCTTCCTGGGTGGGAACCGCGATCGATACCGGGGCCGGCGTCTGCGGCAGCGGTTCGGGAGTGCTGCGCGAGGCCGGCAGGGCCTGGCGGATTTCATCGGCGAGGCTATCGGCGGTCGGGCCGACCACCACTTGCAGGCTGCCGCCCTTGCCGGGGCGTACCACGGCCATGGCGCCCAGGGCCTTGAGGTCGGCGTCGCGAGCCAGGTCGCGGTCGGCCAGTTCCAGGCGCAGGCGGGTGGTGCAGGCGCCCACGGTGATCAGGTTCGCGGCGCCGCCCAGGGCCTTGATGTAGGCCATGGCGCGCTGGTCGCTGGCCAGCTCGCTCTTGTTGGCGGCGGGGATGTCCTCGCGACCCGGGGTCTTGAGGTTGAAGCGGCGAATGCAGAAATCGAACACCAGGTAGTAGATCACCGCATACAGCAGGCCCACCGGTAACACCTTCCAGCCGTTGGTGGAGCGACCCCAGCCCAGGGCCATGTCGATGGCGCCACCGGAGAAGGTGAAGCCCAAGTGGATATCCAGCAGGTTGGTCAGGGCCATGGACATCCCGGTGAGCAGCGCATGCACCAGGTACAGCAGCGGCGCCAGGAACATGAAGGCGAACTCGATGGGTTCGGTGACCCCGGTGAGGAACGAGGTCAGGGCCATGGACAGGAAGATCCCGCCCATCACCTTGCGCCGCTCCGGCAGGGCATTGCGGTACATGGCCAGGCAGGCGGCGGGTAGGCCGAACAGCATCATCGGGAACATCCCGGTCATGAACTGGCCGCCGTTGGGGTCGCCGGCGAAATAGCGGGTCAGGTCGCCGGTGACCACGGCGCCAGTGTTCGGGTCGGTGAAGCTGCCGAAGATGAACCAGGCCATGTTGTTGAGGATGTGGTGCAGGCCAGTGACGATCAGCAGGCGGTTGAACACGCCGAAGACGAAGGCGCCGAAGCTGCCGCTTTCCAGCAGCAGTTGACCGAAGCTGTTGATGCCCTGCTGGATCGGCGGCCAGATCAGGCCGAACACCACCCCCAGGCCCACGGCGGTGAAGCCGGTGACGATGGGCACGAAGCGCCGGCCACCGAAGAACGCCAGGTATTCCGGCAGCTTGATGTCCTTGAAGCGGTTGTACAGCGCGCCGGCCGTCAGCCCGCTGATGATCCCGGCGAGCATGCCCATGTTGATGCTGGCGTCCAGCACCTTGAGGGTCGAGATCATCACCAGGTAACCGATAGCTCCGGCCAGGCCGGCGGTGCCGTTGTTGTCCTTGGCGAAACCCACGGCGATACCGATGGCGAAGATCAACGCCAGGTTGCCGAAGATCGACTGGCCGGCATCGTGGATGATGGCGATGTCCAGCAGGTCGGTGTCGCCCAGGCGCAGCAACAGGCCGGCGATGGGCAGGATGGCGATGGGCAGCATCAGCGCCCGGCCGAGGCGCTGCAGGCCCTCGATGAAATACTGGTACATGGCGTCTCTCCTGGATTCTTATGGTTGTTGTAGAGGCCAATGCTCGGCGCAGGCCTGGCGGACTGCGGCGGCGCCGGGCAGGTCGAGCAGGGTCTGGCTCAGATGACGGCATTGGCCGGCATCCAGCTGGCGGACCCGGTCCTTGAGTTCGCCGACCTGGGGCGGGCTGACCGACAGTTCGCCAACGCCCAGGCCGATCAGCACCGGGGTGGCCAGCGGGTCGGAGGCCAGGGCGCCGCAAACCCCGACCCAGCGGCCATGGCGCCTGGCGCCGGCGCAGGTCTGGGCGATCAGCCGCAGCAGCGCCGGATGCAGGGCGTCGACCCGGGCGGCCAGCCCGGCATGGTCGCGGTCCATGGCCAGGGTGTACTGGGACAGGTCATTGGTGCCGATGGACAGGAAATCGGCATGCTCGGCCAGTTGCTCGGCCATCAAGGCCGCCGCCGGGACTTCGATCATCACCCCCAGTTCAGGACGCTGGGCGACCCCCAGTTCGCTGGCCAGGACATCCAGGCGCTGGCGGATATACAGCAGTTCGGCCACCTCGGTGACCATCGGCAGCATGATCCGGCAACGCTCCAGCGGCGCCACCTGGAGCAGGGCGCGCAGTTGCTGGTCCAGCAGTTCGGGGCGGGCCTGGGCCAGGCGGATGCCGCGCAGGCCCAGCACCGGGTTGGCCTCGGCCGGCAGCGGCAGGTAGTCCAGTTGCTTGTCGCCGCCGACATCGATGGTGCGGATGATCACCGGTTTGTCGCCCATGGCATCCAGCACGTCCTGATAGGCCTGGCGCTGTTCCGCCTGGTCCGGTGCGTGCTGGCGGTCGACGAACAGGAACTCGGTGCGCAGCAGGCCGATGCCGTCGGCACCGCCCAGGTGGGCGTCCCGGGCCTCGTCGCTGGAGGCCACGTTGGCCGCCACCTCGATCAGCAGGCCGTCCCGGGTCAGGGCCGGCTCCGTGGCCTGTTGTTGCTGCAAGGCGCGGCGCTGCAAGCGAGCCCCATAGGCCGCTTGTACCTGCTGCAGGCGTTGTGGATCGGGTGCCAGCTCCAGGCGCCCGCCGTCGGCATCCAGCACCACCTGGCGACCACTGTCCAGGTGCAGGACTTCCTGGCCCAGGGCCACCAGGCACGGCAAGCCCTTGCCCCGGGCCAGGATCGCCACGTGGGAGGTCGCGCCGCCGGCGGCCATGCACAGGCCAGCCACGCCCTGGGCGCTCAATTGCAGCAGGTCCGAGGGGGTCAGCTCTTCGGCGGCGACCAGGGCCCCGGGCGGCAGGTCGTAGTGCCAGGTTTCACCCAGCAAGGCCCGCAGCACCCGCTGTTGCAGGTCGCGCAGGTCGTTGGCGCGCTCAGCCAGCAAGGGATTGTCCAGGTGTTGCAATACCTGGCACTGCTCGGCGATCGCCGCGCTCCAGGCATGGGTGGCGGCCCGGCCCTGGCCGATGGCGGCGTGGGCGGCGTCCAGCAGGGTCGGGTCTTCCAGCAGGGCCAGGTGGGCGTTGAAAATGTCCTGTTCTTCCTGGTTGCGGCGCTGGCGGGCCTGGTCCAGGGTCTGGTGGATGTCGGCGCGGACCTGGTCCAGGGCTTTCTCCAAGGCCTGGCGCTGTTCATTGGGCTGGTGCTGGCCAAGGTCCTCCGGCAATTGCATGGCCTCAAGCCGCAGCAGTGGGCCGGCGATCAGCCCTGGCGCGGCACAGACCCCATGCAATACGCCGTCTTCGGCGGGGCGCCGGATGCTGGGCGCGACCACGGCGGGCGCCGGGTGGGCGTCGCTCTCCAGCGCCGTGCCCAGGGTCTTGAGCAGTGCTTGCAAGGCGGCCTGGCAATCGGCGCCCTGGCAACTGACCAGCACTTCATCCTGTTCGCCGATACCCAGGCCCATCAGGGCCACCAGGCTGGTGCAGGGGGCGCTCTTGTCCTTGAAACTCAAGCGCGCTTGGCTGGCGAAGCCGGCGGCGCATTGGCGGACCAGGGCCGCGGGGCGCGCATGCAGGCCGCCGCGATGGGCTACCCGGACCCGGGCGCTGGCCTGTTCCGCCGAGCCCGGGACGGCGGATGAGGATGCTGGGGCCTGGCTGCGTCGAGTGATATGCAACAGTGGTTCGCCGATCTTCACGGCGCCCAGGCTCAGCGGACGCTGCTCGAAATCCTCGCTATTGGTCAGGATCAGCAGGCTGATCAGGCTCCGGCAATGCTGCGCGACATAGTCCAGGTCGAAGCGCAGCAGAGGCTGGCCGGCGCTGACGCGCTGGCCTTCCCGGACCAGCAGCTCGAAGCCTTTACCCTTGAGCTCGACGGTATCCAGGCCCAGGTGCAGCAGCACTTCGGCGCCGTTGTCGGCGCGCAGGGTCACGGCGTGGCCGGTGCGTGCGACCTGGATCACCTGGCCGGCGCAGGGGGCGTGCAGGGTGTCGTTGAGCGGATCGATGGCGATCCCGTCGCCCATGGCGCCGGTGGCGAACACCGGGTCGGGAACCTTGCGTAGCGGCAAGACGGGCCCGCTTAGCGGGGCACCGAGCGTCAGGTCGTTATTGTTGTTGTGCATGGCGCGGTACTCATCCATCAGGGGGCTTAGTGCGTACGGGTCACTTTGCTCAGGTGCCGTGGCTGGTCGGGGTCCATGCGGCGGGCCTCGGCCAGGCCGGCGGCCATGACGTAGAAGCTCTGGATCGCCAGGACCGGGTCCAGCGCCGGGTGTTCGGCCAGGCACAAGGGCAGGTCCCGCTCCTGGATATCGTCGGGGGCGGCCAGCAGTACCTTGGCGCCACGCTGGCGCATGTCGGCTGCCAGGCTCAGCAGGCCGCCCTGTTCTGCGCCCCGTGGAGCGAATACCAACAGGGGGTAGTCGTGCTCGATCAGGGCCATCGGGCCATGGCGCACCTCGGCGCTGCTGAAGGCTTCGGCCTGGATCGCCGAGGTTTCCTTGAGCTTGAGCGCGGCTTCCTGGGCGATGGCGAAGCCCGCGCCACGGCCGATCACCATCAAGCGCTGGCAATTGCGCAGGGCTTCGATGGCCGGGCTCCAATCCTCGGTGGCGGCTTGCTCGAGCCCCTCGGACAGGGCCAGGCCGGCTTCGAGCAGGTGCGCGTCCTCGTTCCAGTGGCCGATCAGCCGCGCGCTGGCGCTGAGGGTAGCGATGAAGCTCTTGGTGGCGGCCACGCTCTGCTCGGGCCCGGCGTACAGCGGCAGGGAAAACTCACTGGCCGCTTCCAGCGGGCTGTTCGGGGCGTTGACCAGGCCGACAGTGAGGGCGCCGCGCTTGCGCAGCAGGCGCACGCTGTTCACCAGGTCCGGGCTCTGGCCCGACTGCGAAAAGGCGAAGACCGCCTGGCCGCTGACCTTTAGTGGCGCTTGTTGCATGGTCACCACCGACATCGGCAGGGAAGCCACCGGGATGCCCACATGCTGCATGGTCAGGTAGGCGAAGTAGCTGGCGGCATGGTCGGAGCTGCCCCGGGCCACTGTCATTGCCACTTGCGGCGGTTGGCGTCGCAGGCGACCGGCCACCTCCATCAGCGCCGGCTCCAGGTGCTGCAACTGGTTGCTCACGGCGGTGTGCGAGGACAGCGCCTCTTCAAGCATCTTGGAAGTCAAGCTCTTCTCCTTCGACCGTGACGGCGGTCAGGTTGAGTGCGCGGTCCAGGCGCACGCTGTCGGCCCAGCTGCCAGGTTGCAGGCGGCCGCGTTCGGGGAGGCCGAGGTAGTCGGCGGGAAACTGCGACAGGCGCTGCGAGGCTTCGGCCAGGGGCAGGCCGATCTTCACCAGGTTGCGCAGGGCCTGGTCCATGGTCAGGGTACTGCCGGCCAGGGTGCCGTCCGGCAGGCGCACGCCGCCCAGGCACTTGGTCACGGTGTGGCTGCCCAGCTTGTACTCGCCGTCGGGCATGCCGGCGGCGGCGGTGGAGTCGGTGACGCAGTACAGGCACGGGATAGAGCGCAGGGCCACGCGCATCGCCCCGGGGTGCACGTGCAAGAGGTCGGGGATCAGCTCGGCGTACTGGGCATGGGCCAGGGCCGCGCCGACGATGCCCGGCTCACGGTGATGCAGCGGGCTCATGGCGTTGTACAGGTGGGTGAAGCTGGTGGCGCCGGCGGCCATGGCGGCCACGCCCTCTTCATAGCTGCCCAGGGTATGGCCGATCTGCATGCGGATCCCGCGTTCGCTCAAGGCCCGGATCAGTGCGTTGTGGCCGGCGATCTCCGGGGCGATGGTGATCACCCGGATCGGCGCCAGTTCCAGGTATTGCTCGATTTCCTCCAGTAACGCGGTATGGGCGAAGTTGGGCTGGGCGCCGAGCTTGCCGGGGTTGATATAGGGGCCTTCCAGGTGCACGCCCAGGACCCGGGCGGAGCCGGCGGGGCGCTGCCGGGCGTAATGGCCCAGTTGCCCCAGTACCTGGCGGATTTCCGCGCTGGGCGCGGTCATGGTGGTGGCCAGCAGCGAGGTGGTGCCGAAGCGCAGGTGGGTGCGGGCGATGGTCTCGAAGGCCGCGCTGCCCTGCATGATGTCCTTGCCGCCGCCACCGTGTACATGCAGGTCGATGAAGCCGGGCAGCAGGTAGGGCAGGTCGTTGTCGGCCGGGTCGCAGGGGCTGCCATCGATGGCGGTCACCTGGCCTTGGCGATGGACCAGGTGGCCGCGGATCCAGCCCTGGGGCGTGAGTATGTTGGCTTCGGACATGGGCGTTTCTCGGCCTCCTGAAATCGGGCTCAGCGTCGCAATTCAGCGACGAAGTCGTAGTAGTCGTTGCGGCAGTAGGTGTCGGTGACTTCGATCGGCGTGTTGTCTTCCAGGTAGCCGACCCGGGTCATCAGCAGCATGGCGGTGCCGGGGGCGATGCCCACCAGGGCGGCGAACTCGTCCGAGGCGTTGATCGCCTGGATGTGCTGCAGCGCCCGCACCACGGGTCGGCCGATACCGTCGAGGTACTCGTACAGCGAGTCGCCCACCGCTTCGGGGCGGGCGATGATGCGCGCCGGCAGGGTGCTCATCTCGATCGCCATCACCACATCGTCGGCTTTGCGCAGGCGCTTGAGGCGCGCCACCTTGTCGTTGGGCGACAGGCCGAGGCGGATCAGTTCTTCGTGGGTGGGCGGGGTGAGGGTACGTTCCAGCCATTGGGAGCCGGGCACGAAGCCCTTGAGGCGCAGCATCTCGCTGAAGCCGGAGAGCCGCGACAGCGGTTGTTCCAGGCGTGGCGTGATGAAGGTCCCGGAGCCTTGGTTGCGGCGGATCAGGCCCTGCTCGAAAAGCACTTCCAGGGCCTTGCGCGCGGTCACCCGGGAAATGCCCAGCAGCTCGCTGAGGTTGCGCTCGGAGGGCAGCGCCTGCTCGGCTTTCCACTGGCCGGCATGGATCGCCGCTTCCAGGTTGCGGGCCAGTTGCAGGTACAGCGGGGTGGGCTGGGTGTCGTCCGGGCGCAGGTTGAGGAGGTGGTTCATGGTCGGTTTCCGATGCGGTTATAGGTTGTTGTCGCCCGGTAGTGCCGAAAAACTAATACCACTTAAATACCATGTCAACGCCACTGGTCCGCAGTAGGCGCGCCAGCATGGGCGCTATCGGGCTGCTGGCGAGGATAAAGGATTGAAGTGGTATTAGGCAGGTCTGGCAGCGAGGGCCAGAAGCCTGGGGGCGACCCGTGGCGGATCGCGAAGTGGTATGGGCAGGCGGGTTTTGCGGGGCGGGGAAAATATTTTTTGCAGGAGGGGGGGATTAAGGGCGGATCTCGATCATGGTGCCGTCCTTGACCAGGCCCCAGACCTCACGCATGTCGACGTTGCGCATGGCGATGCAGCCGTCGGTCCAGTCCAGGGTATGGAAGTACTGCTCGGGGAATTCCTCGGTGTCCGGGGTGCCGTGGATCATGATCATGCCGCCGGGGTCAACGCCTTCGCGCCGGGAGCGGGCGGCGTCGCTGATGTTCGGATAGGAGATGTGCATGGCCAGGTAGTAACGGTCGCTGGTCTTGCGCCAGTCGAGCCAGTACAGGCCCTCGGGCGTGCGCTTGTCGCCTTCCATGAGCTTGGGCCCCTTGGGTTTCTTGCCCAGGGAGATGCGATAGGTCTTCAGCGGTTTGCCGTCATTGATCAACTGCAGTTGATGGGCGGACTTGAGTACCAGGACTTTCTCGATGACCTTGCCGTCGAGGGTTTCCACCGTGGAGGCCTGGGAAACAGCGACAAAGGAACAGCACAGCAGGGCAAGCAACCAGCGCATTAACACGATATCCCCAGGCGCGCACGGGGTCCCGTGCACGATCATTGTTTAACTGATGGCAGACTGAGCGAGTGGCGGGATGGACTCGGTGCGTACTTGGAAAGCACCTGCCCGCCGGTCAGCGAAGAAGCATTCTAAGGTACGGCCGACGGTGCGGAAAGCCAGCTCGGACCAAGGGATGTCGGTTTCATCGAACAAGCGCACTTCAAGGCTCTCGGGGCCGGCGGCAAAATCCAGGTCGGCCAGCTCTGCGCGAAAGAACACATGCACCTGGCTGATATGCGGGACGTCGATCAGGGTATAGAAGCTCAAGTCGCGCACACGGGCGCAGGCTTCTTCGAAGGTTTCGCGGATCGCCCCCTGTTCCACGGTCTCGCCGTTCTCCATGAAACCGGCCGGCAGGGTCCAGTAGCCCAGGCGTGGCTCGATGGCCCGGCGGCATAACATGACCTTGCCTTCCCAGGTGGCCAGGCAGCCGGCGACGATGTTGGGGTTCTGGTAGTGGATGGTCTGGCAGTGATCGCAGACAAAGCGCAGGCGCGAGTCGCCTTCGGGAATGCGCTGGGTCACCGGGTTGCCGCACTGGCTGCAAAATTTCATGGGGGCTGTCCGGAAAAGGCTGCGGCTATCTTGGCGCGGGCGGCCCGTTGTCGGCAAGTTATCCTTGAGCGACATGCCCGGGGAACGGGGGTTGGGCGGCTGCCGGGATTGGTGCATGATGCACGGTAGCCAACAGATCGAGATACCCCATGCTGGACGAGCTACTTCATCGGGTAAGCCACTACACGCCGCGTACATTGGAGACTGATCGACGTTTTCCCGAGGCCGCCGTGCTGGTGCCCATCACCCGCAGCGATGAGCCGGAGCTGGTGCTGACCCTGCGCGCCAGCGGGCTTTCGACCCATGGCGGCGAGGTGGCGTTTCCCGGCGGGCGACGCGATCCGGAGGACCCGGACCTGGTGTTCACCGCCCTGCGCGAAGCAGAGGAAGAGATCGGCCTGCCGCCTGGGCTGGTGGAAGTCATTGGTCCCCTGAGCCCGTTGATCTCCAAGCATGGACTGAAGGTCACGCCCTACGTCGGGGTGATTCCCGACTTCGTCGAGTATCGCGCCAACGACGCCGAGATCGCCGCGGTGTTCAACGTCCCCCTGGAGTTCTTTCGCCAGGACCCCAGGGAGCATACCCACCGCATCGATTACCAGGGGCGCAGCTGGTACGTTCCCAGCTATCGTTTCGGCGAGTTCAAGATCTGGGGCCTGACCGCGATCATGATCGTCGAGCTGGTCAACCTGTTGTATGACGCCGGGATCAGCCTGCGCCACCCACCGAAGAATTCCGTCACCCTCTGAAGCCATCGCACGTATGGCACTCACCCACGGCTGCCTGAGCCATGAGGACAACAAGATGAAATACCGCCTGGGCGATGCCCGAGTCGAAACCCATCCACAGAGCTGGGTCGCCCCGAATGCCACGCTGGTGGGCAAGGTCAAGCTGGAGGAGGGCGCCAGCGTGTGGTTCAACGCCGTGCTGCGCGGCGACAACGAACTGATCCTGATCGGCAGGCACAGTAACGTCCAGGACGGCACCGTGATGCATACCGACATGGGGTATCCACTGACCATCGGCACCGGGGTGACCATTGGCCACAACGCCATGCTGCATGGCTGCACCGTGGGCGACTACAGCCTGATCGGCATCAACGCGGTGATCCTCAACGGCGCGAAGATCGGCAAGAACTGCATCATCGGCGCCAACTCGCTGATCGGCGAAGGCAAGGAGATTCCCGATGGTTCGCTGGTCATGGGCTCGCCGGGCAAAGTGGTGCGTGAGCTCACCGAGCCGCAGAAGAAGATGCTCGAGGCCAGTGCCGCCCATTATGTGCACAACGCCCAGCGCTATGCCCGGGACCTGGCCGAGCAGGAGCCATGAGCCTTGCGGAGAAACCCGTGGCCTCGCCTTGCGTGAGCATCTGCGCCCTGGACGAACGGGATATCTGCACCGGTTGCCAGCGCACGGTGGACGAGATCACCCGTTGGGGACGCATGGACAATGCCGAGCGGCGCGCGGTATTGATCCTGTGCCATGAGCGGGCCAGGGACAGTGGGCTGCTGTGGCTGACGGGTTCGGCGGGCGGCAGCTGATTCGTTGCTGCTGTCTTGTCGGGGAATCGAGGACTTTCCTGGCCCGATTCCCACGGCGTAATCTGTACGTCTTCCCGACAGGTACTCTTCGCCTCCATGTTCTTCCTGATCGCCTATATCAGCAGTGTCGTGCTGACCAACTACGCCTTTTCCGTCGCTCCGCACCTGGACATCATCTGGTCGGCCTGGGGCGGGTTGCTGTTCGTCCTGCGCGACATGGTGCAGACTCGCTTCGGCCATGGCGCCATCGTCGCCATGCTGGCGGCCCTGGCGTTGTCCTACCTGACCTCCGACCCGGCTATCGCCCTGGCCAGTGCCACTGCCTTCGCGGTCTCGGAGAGCATCGATTGGCTGGTGTTCAGCATTACCAAGCGTCCGCTGCACGATCGGCTGTGGATCAGCTCGGCGCTGAGCATCCCCCTGGATACCTTCA
This sequence comes from Pseudomonas sp. MSSRFD41, assembly GCF_014230245.1. NCBI lineage: Bacteria > Pseudomonadati > Pseudomonadota > Gammaproteobacteria > Pseudomonadales > Pseudomonadaceae > Pseudomonas > Pseudomonas sp. MSSRFD41. Next base: position 32,897 of record NZ_JACKZK010000013.1, read on the forward strand.
TTTTCTTCGGCATGATCGACGCGCTGACTCCAGGGGTGATACTCACTGCCCTGGGTTCGAAGTTCGCCGGGGTCACGGTGGTGTGGCTGGCCATGGCTTGGCGTTTGCGCAAAGCGGCGTGCGCCGGCTGAGCCAAAGGCCATGGTTCATGTAAAATGCCGCGCTTTCCCGGGTCGCCAGCCTGGCGCTCGGCCTTCGATGATCCGCTTCCTTGAGGACCTTCAGATGACTCGTATCGGAACTCCACTGTCGCCAACCGCGACCCGCGTCTTGCTTTGTGGCTGTGGTGAGTTGGGCAAGGAGGTGGTGATCGAGCTGCAACGCCTGGGCGTCGAAGTGATCGCCGTGGACCGCTATGCCAACGCTCCGGCGATGCAGGTGGCCCATCGCAGCCACGTGATCAACATGCTCGACGGCGCAGACCTGCGCGCCGTGATCGAGGCGGAAAAACCGCACTTCATCGTGCCGGAAATCGAGGCCATCGCCACGGCGACCCTGGTGGAGCTGGAAGCCGAAGGCTTCACCGTGATCCCGACCGCCCGGGCCACCCAGCTGACCATGAACCGCGAAGGTATCCGGCGCCTGGCCGCCGAAGAGCTGGACCTGCCGACCTCGCCATACCACTTCGCCGATACCTTCGAGGACTACAGCAAGGCCGTGCAGGACCTGGGCTTCCCCTGTGTGGTCAAGCCGGTGATGAGCTCCTCGGGCAAGGGCCAGAGCCTGCTGCGCAGCGCCGACGACGTGCAGAAGGCCTGGGACTATGCCCAGGAAGGCGGCCGGACAGGCAAGGGGCGGGTGATCATCGAGGGTTTCATCGACTTCGACTACGAAATCACCCTGCTGACCGTGCGCCATGCCGGCGGCACCACTTTCTGCGCGCCCGTGGGCCATCGCCAGGAGAAGGGCGACTACCAGGAATCCTGGCAGCCCCAGGCCATGAGCCCGAAGGCCCTGGCCGAGTCCGAGCGGGTCGCCAAGGCGGTGACCGAGGCCCTGGGCGGGCGTGGCTTGTTCGGTGTGGAACTGTTCATCAAGGGCGACCAGGTGTGGTTCAGCGAAGTCTCGCCACGGCCCCACGACACTGGCCTGGTGACCCTGATCTCCCAGGACCTGTCGCAGTTCGCCCTGCATGCGCGGGCGATCCTCGGCCTGCCGATCCCGTTGGTTCGCCAGTTCGGTCCTTCGGCCTCGGCGGTGATCCTGGTGGAGGGCAAGTCCACCCAGACCGCCTTCGCCAACCTGGGGGCGGCCTTGAGCGAGCCGGATACCGCGCTGCGCCTGTTCGGCAAGCCGGAAGTCAACGGCCAGCGGCGCATGGGCGTGGCTCTGGCCCGTGATGAGTCCATCGAGGCCGCCCGCGCCAAGGCGACCCGCGCCTCCCAGGCAGTCGTTGTGGAACTGTAAAAGAACATCGCGGGCAAGTCGGATCGCCGCCCGCTCGCTCCTACAGGTCGGTGCAACCTGTGTAGGAGCGAGGCTTGCCCGCGATGACGTCCTGTCAGGCGACCCGATTCAGGTCGTTGTTACGCGTTTCCTTCAGGCACAACACCGCGATCAGGCTCAGGATCGCCGCCCCCGAGACATATCCACCGACCCAGCTCAAGCCGCCCATCGCCACCAGTTTCTGGGCGAAGAACGGGGCCGCCGAGGCGCCGACGATTCCTCCCAGGTTGTAAGCCGCCGAAGCGCCGGTGTAGCGCACGTGGGTGGGAAACAGTTCCGGCAGCAGGGCGCCCATGGGTGCGAAGGTCACCCCCATCAAGAACAGCTCGATGCACAGGAACAATGCCACCCCGGCGGTGGAGCCCTGGGTCAGTAGCGGTTCCATGGTGAAGTCCGAGAGAATCGCCAGGATGCCGCCGACGACCAGCACAGGCTTGCGCCCGAAGCGATCGCTGGCCCAGGCCGCCAGGGGCGTGGCGGCAGCCATGAACAGCACGGCGAAGCACAGCAGGCCAAGGAAGGTCTCCCGGCTGTAGCCCAGGGTCGATACGCCGTAGCTCAGGGAAAATACCGTGGAGATGTAGAACAGCGCGTAGCACACCACCATGGCGGCGGCGCCCAGCAGCACCGGCAGCCAGTATTGGCTGAAGAGCTCGATCAGCGGCAGCTTCACCCGTTCGTGGCGGGCCACGGCGTTGGCGAAGATCGGGGTTTCATGCAGCTTCAGGCGTACATAGAGCCCGACCATGACCAGCGCCGCGCTGAGCAGGAACGGAATGCGCCAGCCCCAGGCCCGGAACTGCTGGTCGTCCAGGCCCATGGCCAGGCCGAGAAACAGGCCGTTGGCGGCGAGAAAACCGATGGAGGGCCCCAGTTGCGGGAACATGCCGAACCAGGCGCGCTTGCCTGGCGGAGCGTTCTCGGTGGCCAGCAGTGCCGCGCCGCCCCATTCGCCACCCAGGCCCAGGCCCTGACCGAAGCGCAGCAGGCACAGCAGGATCGGGGCCCAGGCGCCGATGCTGTCGTAGCCTGGCAGCACGCCGATCAGGGTGGTGCAGATGCCCATCAGCAGCAGCGAGGCCACCAGGGTCGACTTGCGCCCGATCCGGTCGCCGAAGTGGCCGAACAGCGCCGAGCCCAGGGGGCGGGCCAGGAACGCGATGCCGAAGGTCAGGAATGCCGAGAGCATCTGGGCCGTGCCGGAGCTCTGGGGAAAGAACACCGGGCCGATCACCAGGGCGGCGGCGGTGGCGTAGACATAGAAATCGTAGAACTCGATGGCGGTGCCGATGAAGCTGGCCGTGGCCACCCGGCTGGCGGAGTTACCGGGGTGGTCGGTGGCGCCGGTGCTGTAGGTCGTGCTGGTCGTCATACGGTTATCCCTGACAGTCATTGCTCCAGTGGAGCGAATTATTATGGTCGAGCACCCAGGGATGTGGGCTTGGTGCGGGCGTGGCTCGGGATGGGAGCGACGTCGAACGGACGCGGTGGTTGCGGGCAGGATCTCGCGGAGTGCGGGTAGCACGCGAGGCTGCGGGGGCTTGGGTAAGCCAGGGGATTATAGAAAGGCTGCTAACGATCCAACAAGGAGTTGTCGCGGGTGTTTCCGGCTGGATAGGCCTGACCTGAAGGCGGGCTCGATGGCGTTTGGTGCAGTGTTCAGCGGATGGAGGGAACGCTACTGGTGTGCCAGATCAGTACCCGGCTGACACGGTTTTCCTCGGTCTCGAGGATTTCCAGGCGGTAGCGGCCGATCTTCAAGCACACGGCGCTGTCGGGGATGGTTTCCAGGGCTTCGGTGACCAGGCCGTTGAGGGTCTTGGGGCCGTCGCTGGGCAGGTGCCAGCCCAGGCTCTTGTTCAGTTCGCGGATCGAGGCCGCGCCTTCCACCACGTAGCGACCGTCGGCCTGGGGGTGGATGTGCGGGTTGTCGAGGCTGTGCTCGCTTTCGAATTCGCCGACGATTTCTTCCAGGATGTCTTCCAGGGTGACGATGCCCTGCACCTCGCCGTACTCGTCCACCACCATGCCCAGGCGTCGTTGCTGCTTGTGGAAATTGAGCAACTGCAATTGCAGTGGGGTGCTTTCGGGAACGAAATAGGGTTCGTGGCAGGCCGCTAGCAGCGCTTCCTTGGTCAGGCTGGCGTCGGGCAGCAAGTGGCGGATCTGGCGGGTATTGAGCACCGCCTCGACCTGGTTGATATCGCTGTGGAACACCGGCAGGCGGGTACGTCGGTTCAGGCGTAGCTGGGCGATGATCTGCTCGATCGGCTCGTCCAGGTTGATGCCGTCGACTTCGCTGCGGGGCACCAGGATGTCGTTGACGGTGATGTTGTCCAGGGCGTGGATGCCAGGCAGTGCGTGCTGTTCCTGAGGAACTGGCTCGTCGTCCAGCAAGGCGGGGTCGTCATCGCTGTGCTTGACCGCGCTGGCCTTGCTGGCGAAGGGGCGCAGCAGCAGTTGGCCGATGGCGTCGAGTAGCCAGGCCAGGGGGTAGACGAGCTTCATGGGGACCGCCAGCAGGCCGTTGCCGAAGCTCAAGGTGCCCTGCGGGTAGCGCGTGGCCACGGCTCGCGGCAGATATTCGGCCAATACCAGCAGGCCGCAGGTGCTGGCCAGGCAGGCCAGCCACGGACCGTTCTCTGCCCAGTAAAACAGGGCCAGCACGGTGCTGATGATGACTGCCAGTACCCGGCACAGGGTGTTGCAAAGGATCAGGCTTTCCTTGGGAAAGGCCAGTCGGGCTGCGGCTTTGTCACCTGAGCGCGAGCTGCTGCGCAGGGCCAGCAGGTGCAATTGGGCGGCATCGATGGCGGTGAACAGTCCCGACCAGACGATCAGCAGGGCGATTACCGCGAGCATCGGGCCGGTGGGCAGGGAGTCGGTCATGGCCGGTGGTCAGATGTGCAGGATGTATTCGCGGACCAGCTTGCTGCCGAAATACGCCAGCATCAGCAGGCAGAACCCCGCCAGGGTCCAGCGGATCGCCTTGTGCCCACGCCAGCCCAGACGATTGCGGCCCCACAACAGCACGCTGAACACCACCCAGGCCAGGCAGGCCAGCAGGGTCTTGTGCGCCAAATGCTGGGCGAACAGGTTCTCGACGAACAGCCAGCCGGAGATCAGCGACAGCGAAAGCAGGGTCCAGCCGGCCCAGAGAAAGCCGAACAGCAGGCTTTCCATGGTCTGCAGGGGCGGGAAGTTCCTGATCAGCCCGGAAGGGTGCTTGTTCTTCAGTTGATGGTCCTGGACCAGTAGCAACAAGGCCTGGAACACCGCGATGGTGAACATGCCGTAGGCCAGGATCGACAGCAGGATGTGGGCCAGGATCCCCGGTTCTTCGTCGATCACCGGTACGGTGCCGGTCGGGGCGAACTGGGCCAGCAGCGTGGTCAGGGCGCCCAGGGGAAACAACAGGACCAGCAGGTTTTCCACGGGGATGCGCCAGCAGGCCAGCAGGGTCAGGCCGATGACCGCCGCGGCGATCAGGCTGGCGGCACTGAAGAAGTCCAGGCCCAGGCCGACCGGGGTCAGCAGGTGGGTCATCAGGCTGGCGCCGTGGGCCAGCAGGGCCAGGATGCCGAGCGTAACCAGCAGGCGCTTGTTCGCCTTGGCGCCTTTGGCCAGGCGGGAACCTTGGTAGAGGGTCGCAGCGGCGTAAAGAATGGCGGCGGCGAGGGTGGGGAGCAAACTGGGTGACAAGGGGAGCATAAGTCCTGTTAGGCAAGCCCGAAAGTCGCTGAGTTTGGCATAGAACCCACAGCCCTGAAAGACCAGGCAAGCAGACGGCGAGGTGTGCGCCACGCACAGTCTTCGCTATAATCCGCCGCCTGCCCACGCCGCGGGCTCATCGAGCACTTGTTTGTCATGCTCTGGGCCGCCATTACCCCGGTCTACCCTGGGCCTGAAAGGATCGAGCATGTTTGAAAACCTAACCGAACGTCTCTCGCAGACGCTGCGCCATGTCACCGGCAAGGCCAAGCTGACCGAGGACAACATCAAAGACACCCTGCGCGAAGTGCGCATGGCGTTGCTCGAGGCCGACGTCGCCCTGCCGGTGGTCAAGGATTTCGTCAACTCGGTGAAGGAACGTGCGGTCGGCACCGAGGTGTCGCGCAGCCTGACTCCGGGCCAGGCCTTCGTGAAGATCGTCCAGGCCGAGCTGGAAAGCCTGATGGGCGCGGCCAACGAAGACCTGAACCTCAGCGCGGTGCCACCGGCGGTGGTGCTGATGGCCGGCCTGCAGGGCGCGGGCAAGACCACCACTGCCGGCAAGCTGGCGCGCTTCCTTAAGGAGCGCAAGAAAAAGAGCGTGATGGTGGTGTCGGCGGACGTCTACCGTCCTGCGGCGATCAAGCAGCTGGAAACCCTGGCCAACGATATCGGCGTGACCTTCTTCCCGTCGGACCTGAGCCAGAAGCCGGTGGCCATCGCCGAAGCGGCTATAAAGGAAGCCAAACTCAAGTTCATCGACGTGGTGATCGTCGACACCGCTGGTCGCCTGCACGTCGACAGCGAGATGATGGACGAGATCCAGGCGCTGCACGCCGCAATCAAGCCGGTGGAGACCCTGTTCGTGGTCGACGCCATGACCGGCCAGGACGCGGCCAATACCGCCAAGGCCTTCGGCGATGCGCTGCCGCTGACCGGCGTGATCCTGACCAAGGTCGACGGTGATGCCCGTGGCGGTGCCGCGCTGTCGGTGCGGGCCATTACCGGCAAGCCGATCAAGTTCATCGGCATGGGCGAGAAGACCGAGGCCCTGGACCCTTTCCATCCCGAGCGTATCGCTTCGCGGATCCTGGGCATGGGCGACGTGCTCAGCCTGATCGAGCAGGCCGAGCAGACCCTCGACAAGGAAAAGGCCGACAAGCTGGCCAAGAAGCTGAAGAAGGGCAAGGGCTTCGACCTTGAGGACTTCCGCGACCAGCTGCAACAGATGAAGAACATGGGCGGCCTGGGCGGCCTGATGGACAAGTTGCCGAACATCGGTGGGGTCAACCTGTCCCAGATGGGCAACGCCCAGAACGCTGCGGAAAAGCAGTTCAAGCAGATGGAAGCCATCATCAACTCCATGACCCCGGCCGAGCGTCGCGATCCCGAGATGATCAGCGGCTCGCGCAAGCGCCGGATCGCCATGGGTTCCGGCACCCAGGTGCAGGACATCGGTCGCTTGATCAAGCAGCACAAGCAGATGCAGAAAATGATGAAGAAGTTCTCCGCCAAGGGTGGGATGGCCAAGATGATGCGCGGCATGGGCGGCATGCTGCCCGGCGGCGGCATGCCGAAGATCTGAGAATCCGCGCCGGCAACCATGCCGGCGCTTTTTCCACGGGGACGTGGAAGTCGGGACGGGTCTCCGATCGGGGCCTGTCCTCCCCGCTGCCGCATAAGGCGGCTCCATGGCGAATCTGGATGGCAGCCGACGGGCGCCGGAAAAAGTCATTTGCAAAAGTCCGGATATTCCTTAGAATATGCGGCCTTTCGGGCACCCATGCCCGCTGTGCATTTAGATTTGCAGCACCGACTACAGGAACGATGTTCACATGCTAACAATCCGTCTTGCCCTTGGCGGCTCCAAAAAGCGCCCGTTTTACCACCTGACCGTAACCGATAGCCGTAACCCACGTGACGGTTCGCACAAAGAACAAGTTGGCTTCTTCAACCCGGTTGCCCGTGGTCAAGAAGTTCGCCTGTCCGTGAACCAAGAGCGCGTAGCCTACTGGTTGAGCGTGGGTGCACAGCCATCTGAGCGCGTTGCTCAGCTGCTGAAGGAATCGGCCAAGGCCGCAGCCTGAACCCTATGAACGCGACGCCAGCCCCTGCTGATGATTTGATCGTCGTCGGCAAAATTTATTCTGTTCATGGCGTTCGCGGCGAAGTGAAGGTCTTTTCCTTTACGGATCCGATTAAAAACCTGTTGAAGTACAAAGCCTGGACGCTCAAGCGCGAAGGCAGCGTGAAACAGGTAGAGCTGGTCAGTGGACGCGGGAACGACAAGTTCCTGGTCGCCAAGCTCAATGGTCTTGATGATCGTGAGGAAGCTCGTCTTCTGGCCGGTTACGAGATCTGCGTGCAGCGCAACCTGTTCCCTGAACTGACCGACGGCGAGTACTACTGGTACCAGCTGCAAGGTCTCAAGGTCATCGACACCCTCGGGCAACTGCTCGGGCAGATCGATCACCTGCTGGAGACTGGCTCGAACGATGTAATGGTGGTCAAGCCTTGCGCTGGCAGCCTGGATGATCGCGAACGCTTGTTGCCCTATACCGAGCAATGCGTGTTGGCCATCGACCTGGTCGCGGGCGAGATGAAGGTGGATTGGGACGCGGATTTCTAAGCGTGGCTAACTTGCGCGTAGAAGTGATCACTCTGTTTCCCGAGATGTTTTCCGCCATCAGCGAGTACGGCATAACCAGCCGCGCGGTGAAACAGGGGTTGTTGCAACTCACTTGTTGGAATCCGCGAGACTACACCACGGATCGACATCACACTGTGGACGATCGCCCGTTTGGCGGTGGTCCGGGCATGGTGATGAAGATCAAGCCCCTGGAAGATGCGCTGGTTCAGGCCAGAAATGCAGCCGGGGAGGGTGCGAAGGTGATCTACCTGTCGCCCCAGGGCCGTCAACTGAAGCAGTCGGCGGTACGCGAGTTGGCCAATGAGGATGCATTGATCCTGATTGCTGGTCGTTATGAAGGCATCGACGAGCGTTTCATCGACGCTCATGTAGATGAAGAGTGGTCGATTGGCGACTATGTACTGTCCGGTGGCGAGCTGCCGGCGATGGTCCTGATCGATGCGGTTACACGGCTGCTGCCCGGAGCTTTGGGGCATGTGGACTCCGCGGAGGAAGACTCCTTCACGGATGGTCTGCTGGATTGCCCGCACTACACCCGACCTGAGGTGTATGCGGATCAGCGTGTTCCCGACGTGTTGCTAAGTGGCAATCATGCACATATCCGGCGTTGGCGTTTGCAGCAGTCCCTTGGTAGGACCTACGAACGACGCGTCGATCTTCTGGAAAGTCGCTCACTTTCTGGAGAAGAGAAGAAGCTGCTCGAGGAATATCTCCGCGAGCGGGACGATAGTTAACAACGTATCGATGGTAGATCCGACGATTTACCTTAGGAGCACAGCATGACCAACAAAATCATCCTTGCACTCGAAGCAGAGCAGATGAGCAAAGAGATCCCAGCCTTTGCCCCGGGCGACACCGTAGTCGTTCAGGTGAAAGTGAAGGAAGGCGATCGTTCCCGTCTGCAGGCGTTCGAAGGCGTAGTTATCGCCAAGCGCAACCGCGGTGTGAACAGCGCGTTCACCGTACGTAAAATCTCCAACGGCGTTGGCGTAGAGCGTACTTTCCAGACCTACAGCCCGCAGATCGACAGCATGGCTGTCAAGCGTCGCGGTGACGTGCGTAAAGCCAAGCTGTACTACCTGCGCGACCTGTCGGGTAAAGCAGCTCGCATCAAGGAAAAACTGGCCTGAGTCCAGCTTCCGATGCAGAAAAAAGCAGCCTACGGGCTGCTTTTTTGTTGCCCGTCATTTATTCCTTATCAGTGTTCCAGGCAGTAGATCCATGTCCCCTCGCGAGCAAGAAATCCAGCGCCGTACCGAGCTTTCGGTAACCCGCGTGACCAAGGCTGTATTCCCTTCCACCACCAACCATCACAACACCCTGTTCGGCGGCACCGCCCTGGCCTGGATGGATGAAGTCTCGTTCATCGCGGCCACGCGTTTTTGCCGGCTGCCGCTGGTGACGGTGTCCACCGACCGTATCGACTTCAATCACCCGATCGCTGCCGGGTCGATCGTCGAACTGGTCGGGCGGGTGGTGAAGGTGGGCAATACCAGCCTCAAGGTCGAAGTGGAGGTCTTCGTCGAGAGCATGAGTTGCGACGGTCGCGAAAAGGCCATCCATGGCCTGTTCAGCTTTGTCGCCATCGATGACGACAAGCGCCCGGTTCCGGTATTGCCCGGGTTCGCGGCCTGACGCTCAAGGCGTCTGTGGCTGGACCAGCGCCAGCAAGGTCCAGCCTGGCGCCGGCTTGAGGCTGCTGTCCGGGGTCAGGACATGGACCCAGCCGCCGGTGTCGCGGGCGAACAGCAAGGTCGCGCGGTCGCCATGCAGCGCCTGGTAGTCGTCCCAGGCGAAGGCCTCCGTCAGGTGGGTGCTGTAGAGCTCCGCGCCCTGGCCCAGCAGGCTGGCGAGCTTGGTGTAGGTCAGGGCCTCGCTGCCCAGCAACTGCCCGCGGTGCTCATGGCTGGCGCGGTGCTTGTCGGTCCGCCGGCTTTCCTGGCTGTTGGCCAGGGCGTACAGGCGCTGGTGGCCGAAGTCATGGCGAAAACGCATGGCGGCCAGGGTGTTCAGCTCGCCTGAGGGCGACAGCGCCAGCAGGTGCCCCAGGCCCACCAGGTCCAGGTGCGCGTCGGCATGTTGCGAGGCCGGATTGCCGAAGTAGGTGGGCAGGCCTTCCATGCGTGCCGCGCGGATGTTCTCCCAGCTGGAATCGGTCAGCAGCACGCGGCTGCCCAGCTGCTGCAAGGCTTTGCCAATGATCCGCGCCGGACCGTTGGCGCCGACGATCAGGAAGCCGCTGGGCGCCGGTTCGGCCACTTTCAGCAGGCGGGCCAAGGGCCGGGCGGTGGCGCTTTGCAGGACCACGGTGCCGATGATCACGGCGAAGGTCAGGGGCACCAGCAGCAGGGCGCCTTCATGGCCAGCCTGGTCCAGGCGGATGGCGAAGATCGCCGAGACCGCCGCCGCGACAATCCCCCGGGGAGCGATCCAGGCCAGCAGGGCGCGTTCGCGCCAGTTCAGGCTCGAGCCGGTGGTGGACAGCAGCACGTTCAGCGGCCGGGCCACCAACTGGATCACCAGCAGCAGGATCAGCACCAGCGGGCCCAGGGCGATCAATGCCTTGAGGTCCAGGCGCGCGGCGAGCAGGATGAACAGCCCGGAAATCAGCAGCACGCTGAGGTTTTCCTTGAAGTGCAGGATATGGCGCACATCCACGTCCTTCATGTTGGCCAGCCACATGCCCATCAAGGTCACCGCCAGCAGCCCGGACTCGTGCATCACCTGGTTGGAGGCGATGAAGATGCCCAGCACTCCGGCCAGGGTCGCCAGGTTGTGCAGGTACTCCGGCAGCCATTGGCGGCGCATGATGCTGCCCAGGATCCAGCCGCCGGCGATACCGAACAGGCTGCCGCACAGGATCACGCCGCCGAAGGTCATCAAGCTGTGGCTCAGGCCTGCGCCCTCGGCACTGGCGATGATGAAGCTATAGACCACCACCGCCAGCAGCGCGCCGATGGGGTCGATGACGATGCCTTCCCAGCGCAGGATGTTGGCGATCGAGGCCTTGGGCCGCACGACCCGCAGCATCGGCACGATCACCGTCGGCCCGGTAACCAGGGTCAGGGTGCCGAACAGCAGCGCCAGCATCCAGTCGAAGCCCAGCAGCCAGTGGGTGGCCAGGGTAATCACCGCCCAGGTGGACAGGGCGCCGAGGGTTACCAGGCGATGCACCACGCTGCCGATTTCGCGCCACTCCGAAAGGTGCAGAGTCAGGCTGCCTTCGAACAGGATCAACGCCACCGCCAGGGACACCAGCGGCATCAGCAGCGGGCCGAACAGCTCCTGGGGATCGAGCCACCCCAGCACCGGTCCGGCGAGAATGCCGCTGAGCAGCAAGAACAGGATGGCCGGCAGCTTCAGGCGCCAGGCCAGCCACTGGCAGCCCAGGGCTGCCGCGCCGATGCCACCGAAGGCCAGCAGGATCTGTTGTTCAGTCATGGGATTGCCCTGTTCCTTGAAATGGCTGGCTATGAAAGACTAGCGACCCTGCGCGCAGTTCACTATTTTTTTCCGCCGCCTCGCCAGCCATGCCGTTCGAGTCTTTATGCCTGCCATCGACCACCCCCTCATCGACCGTTTCCTCGACGCCTTGTGGCTGGAAAAAGGCCTCTCCGACAACACCCGGGGCGCTTATCGCAGCGACCTGGCGCTGTTCAACGGCTGGTTGCAGGAGCAGGGGGTGGAGTTGCCGCGGGCCGGGCGCGAACTGATCCTCGATCACCTGGCCTGGCGTGTGGAGCAGGCCTACAAGCCGCGTTCCACTGCACGCTTTCTTTCCGGGCTGCGGGGGTTCTATCGCTACTTGCTGCGCGAGAAGCTGATCGAGGTGGACCCGACCCTGCAAGTCGACATGCCGCAACTGGGCCGCCCGCTGCCCAAGTCGCTGTCGGAAGCGGATGTCGAGGCGCTGTTGGCGGCGCCGGACCTGGGCGAAGCCATCGGCCAGCGCGACCGCGCCATGCTGGAAGTCCTCTACGCCTGCGGCTTGCGGGTCACCGAGCTGGTGAGCCTGACCCTGGAACAGGTCAACCTGCGCCAGGGCGTGCTGCGGGTGATGGGCAAGGGCAGCAAGGAACGCCTGGTGCCCATGGGCGAGGAGGCCATCGCCTGGGTCGAGCGCTACCTGCGCGATGCCCGGGCCGAGCTGCTTGGCGGGCGCCCCAGCGATGTGCTGTTTCCCAGCCTGCGGGGCGAGCAGATGACCCGGCAGACCTTCTGGCACCGTATCAAGCACCAGGCCAGGGTCGCCGGCATCGGCAAGGCCCTGTCGCCCCACACCCTGCGCCACGCCTTCGCCACCCACCTGCTCAATCATGGTGCCGACCTGCGGGTGGTGCAGATGCTGCTGGGCCACAGCGACCTGTCCACCACCCAGATCTATACCCATGTGGCCCGCGCCCGCCTGCAGGATCTGCACGCCAGGCATCATCCGCGAGGCTGAGCGACCTGGCGGTGGCGCTTTGCGTCGCCCGTAGTCGGTGCAGGCAAACAGATGTGTTAGGCTTTGCCGGTTCGCAAAACGGCTGTTGCGAGCCGTCGCCACCGCGGCCGCTCCCATTTGCCTATTTGCCCGCCTTCAGGAGTTCCCATGCGCTTGACCCAGATTATTGCCGCCGCTTCCCTGGCGTTGCTCAGCACTTTCGTCATGGCCGATGACAGTGCCGAGAAAGCTATTCGCAAAAGCCTCGAGACCTTGCAGCTCGAGGTTCCGGTAGAGAGCATCAGCGCCAGTCCGCTGGCCGGCCTGTACGAAGTCAAGCTCAAGGGCAGCCGCGTGCTTTACGCCAGCGCCGACGGCCAGTTCGTGGTCCAGGGCTACCTGTTCCAGCTCAAGGACGGCAAGCCGGTCAACCTCACGGAAAAAACCGAGCGCCTGGGGATTTCCAAGTTGATCAACGGTATTCCAGTCGCGGAAACTGTGGTCTATCCGGCGATCGGCGAGACCAAGACCCACATCACCGTGTTCACCGATACCACCTGCCCGTACTGCCACAAGCTGCACGCCGAGATCCCGGCGCTGAACAAGGCTGGCGTCGAAGTGCGCTACGTGGCCTTCCCACGCCAGGGCCTGGGCTCGCCGGGCGATGAGCAGCTGCAGGCGGTCTGGTGCTCGGCGGACAAGAAGGCGGCCATGGACCAGATGGTCGACGGCAAGGAAATCAAGGCGGCCAAGTGCGCCAACCCGGTTTCCAAGCAGTTCGCCCTGGGCCAGTCGATCGGCGTCAACGGCACTCCAGCCATCGTCCTGGCCGACGGCCAGGTCATTCCGGGCTATCAGCCTGCACCGCAGATCGCCAAACTGGCGCTGGGTGCGAAATAATCCTGCATCGTCACGCTAGCCTTTGACGATCATGCCCCGGCGGTTGCTGCCACCGGGTCATCTAATAGAGCGCCGCGCTGTTTGCGGCTGATTTCCACGGCCGGCCTTCGAGTCGGCCGTTTTATGGGGAGTTCAGAGTGAATCCGGTCAAAGTAGGCATCTGTGGGCTGGGTACCGTCGGTGGCGGTACCTTCAACGTACTTCAGCGTAACGCCGAGGAGATTGCCCGTCGTGCCGGGCGTGGAATCGAAGTAGCGCAGATTGCTACCCGTACGCCCAAGCCTCAGTTCCAAACGACCGGTATTGCGATTACCAACGATGTGTTCGCCGTGGCCACCAACCCCGAGATCGATATCGTCATCGAGCTGGTGGGCGGCTACACCGTGGCCCGCGAGCTGGTGCTCAAGGCCATCGAGAATGGCAAGCATGTGGTCACCGCCAACAAGGCGCTGATCGCCGTCCACGGCAACGAGATCTTCGCCAGGGCCCGGGAGAAGGGCGTGATCGTCGCCTTCGAAGCGGCGGTGGCGGGTGGCATCCCGGTGATCAAGGCGATCCGCGAAGGCCTCTCGGCCAACCGCATCAACTGGCTGGCCGGGATCATCAACGGCACTGGCAACTTCATCCTTTCGGAGATGCGCGAGAAGGGCCGGACCTTCGAAGACGTGCTGGCCGAGGCCCAGGCCCTGGGTTACGCCGAGGCCGACCCGACCTTCGACGTGGAAGGCATCGACGCCGCGCACAAGCTGACCATCCTGGCGTCCATCGCCTTCGGCATCCCGCTGCAGTTCGACAAGGCCTACACCGAGGGCATCACCAAGCTGACCACCGCCGACGTGAACTACGCCGAGGCCCTGGGCTATCGCATCAAGCACCTGGGCGTGGCCCGGCGCACCGAGGCCGGCATCGAGCTGCGGGTCCACCCGACGCTGATCCCGGCCGATCGCCTGATCGCCAACGTCAACGGCGTGATGAACGCAGTCATGGTCAACGGCGATGCCGCCGGCTCGACCCTGTTCTATGGCGCCGGCGCCGGCATGGAGCCTACCGCTTCCTCGGTGGTGGCCGACCTGGTGGACGTGGTCCGCGCCATGACCAGCGATCCGGAGAACCGCGTGCCGCACCTGGCCTTCCAGCCGGATTCGCTGTCCGACCATCCGATCCTGCCGATCGAAGCCTGCGAGAGCGCCTATTACCTGCGCATCCAGGCCAAGGACCATCCGGGCGTACTGGCCCAGGTGGCGAGCATCCTTTCCGAGCGCGGGATCAACATCGAGTCGATCATGCAGAAGGAAGTCGAGGAACAGGACGGCCTGGTGCCGATGATCCTGCTGACCCACCGGGTCCTGGAGCAGCACATCAACGATGCGATCACCGCGCTGGAGGCCCTGCAGGGCGTCGTCGGCCCTGTGGTGCGTGTCCGCGTCGAACATCTCAATTAATGCAGTGGCAAGCGGCAAGTAGCCAGCGACAAGTCAGAAGCGGATCTGCTTTGACTTGTCGCTTGTAGCTTGCAATTTGCAGCTCAAACCGAAGGTTTGCTCTTATGCGCTACATCAGCACCCGCGGCCAGGCACCGGCCCTGAATTTCGAAGATGTACTGCTGGCCGGTCTGGCCAGCGACGGCGGTCTCTACGTGCCGGAGAACCTGCCGCGTTTCACCCAGGAGGAAATCGCCTCCTGGGCTGGCCTGCCGTATCACGAGCTGGCGTTCCGGGTCATGCGCCCATTCGTCAGCGGCAGCATCGCCGACGCCGATTTCAAGAAAATCCTCGAGGAAACCTACGGGGTCTTCGCCCATGGCGCCGTGGCGCCGCTGCGCCAGCTCAACGGCAACGAATGGGTGATGGAGCTGTTCCACGGCCCGACCCTGGCGTTCAAGGATTTCGCCCTGCAACTGCTGGGTCGCCTGCTGGACCATGTCCTGGAGAAACGCGGCGAGCGCGTGGTGATCATCGGCGCCACTTCCGGCGATACCGGTTCGGCGGCCATCGAAGGATGCAAGCGTTGCGACAACGTCGACATCTTCATCCTGCACCCGCATAACCGGGTTTCGGAAGTGCAGCGCCGGCAGATGACCACCATCCTGGGCGAGAACATCCACAACATCGCCATCGAAGGCAACTTCGACGACTGCCAGGAGATGGTCAAGGCCAGCTTCGCCGACCAGGGCTTCCTCAAGGGCACGCGCCTGGTGGCGGTCAACTCCATCAACTGGGCGCGGATCATGGCCCAGATCGTCTACTACTTCCATGCGGCCCTGCAGCTGGGCGGCCCGGCTCGCTCCGTGGCGTTCTCGGTGCCCACCGGCAACTTCGGCGACATCTTCGCCGGCTACTTGGCGCGCAACATGGGCCTGCCGATCAGCCAGCTGATCGTCGCCACCAACCGCAACGACATCCTGCACCGCTTCATGAGCGGCAACCAGTACGTCAAGGAAACCCTGCACGCGACCCTGTCGCCGTCCATGGACATCATGGTCTCGTCGAACTTCGAGCGCCTGCTGTTCGACCTGCACGGTCGCAACGGCGCGGCCCTGGCCGGCCTGATGGACAGCTTCAAGCAAGGTGGTGGCTTCAGCGTCGAGCAGGACCGCTGGACCGAAGCGCGCAAGCTGTTCGACTCCCTGGCGGTCACTGACGAGCAAACCTGCCAGACCATCGCCGAAGTCTTCGCCCAGACTGGCGAGGTGCTGGATCCGCACACGGCGATCGGCGTGCGCGCTGCCCGCGAATGCCGGCGCAGCCTCGATACACCAATGGTCACCCTCGGCACCGCGCACCCGGTCAAGTTCCCCGATGCGGTGCAGAAGGCCGGCGTTGGCAAGGCCCTGGAGCTGCCGGCGCACCTGGCCGACCTGTTCCAGCGCGAAGAACGCTGCACGGTGCTGGCCAACGACCTCAAGGCAGTGCAGGCTTTTGTCAGCCAGCACGGCAATCGTGGCAAGCCGCTCTGAGTATCCTGGCCTTGCCGATCACGAAGCCCGTCTCCTGACGGGCTTTGTTTTTTCGCGAACCTGTAGCCCGCCAGGGGCAGGGAGGTCCGGTTGATGTCCCATCGAACTGCTCGCGGTTGCCCCGCGCTGTCCTGGCTGCTCGCCGGCCTGCTGGCCTGGGCCATGCTCCATGCCTTGCCGGCCCGTGCGGCGCAGAGCCTGCCCTTCAAGCTGGTACCGGCCTTCGTCGACCTCGAGCCGCTGGACCTGAAGCCAGCCGAGCGCCAATGGCTGGCCGCGCACCCGACCCTGCGGGTAGGCATCGCCATCGACGACTACCAGCCCATCGACATCACCCGCGACCGCAACCGCTACCAGGGCATCAGCGCCGATTACCTGGGGCTGGTGGGCGAGCGGCTGGGGGTGAGCATGCAGGTGCTGGGGTTTTCCGAGCGTGAGCAGGCGGTCGAGGCCCTGCGCAACGGCACCATCGATATCCTCACCAGCGCCAACGGGTATGAGCGTGGCGTGCCGGGGCTGCGTTTCACCAGTGACTACATGCCGGACAAGGCCGTGGTGGTCGTGCGCCGTGACGAGCTGGAACCCGATGACGACTTGGCCGGCAAGCGCCTGGTGCTGCTCGATGGCTATGCCAATGCCGCGCAGGTCCATGCGGCCTATCCGAACAGCCAGATCATGCTCTCGCCCAACCTCTACAGTGGCCTGGAAGCCCTGAACCAGGGCGATACCGATGTCTTTATCGGCAACGAGATCATCGTTCGCGCCTACAAGGCCCTGCGGCCCTACCTGGCAGTGCAGATCCATGAACAAAGCCGCTTGCCCCCCACCGGCTTCGCCTTCGCCACCCGGGATGACAACCAACGCCTGGCGCAGTTGCTGGAACAGGCGCTGCAGAGCATCGACGAATCGCTGCGCCGGGAAATCCAGGCGCGCTGGACCACGGGCCTGGGGGCCATTTCCGGCGAGCGCATCGAGCTGAGCGCCGAAGAGCAAGCCTGGATTCTGCAGCATCCCCATGTCCTGGTGGCATCCCAGCAGTACCCGCCCCATGTATTCAAGGACAAGGAAGGCCGTTGGGTCGGCCTGAACATCGATTTGCTCAACCGGATTGCGCGCATGACCGGGCTGCATTTCGTCCACAAGCAGAGCGCGTCCACCGCCCAGACCCTGGAGTTGCTGGAAAGCGGGCAGGCGCAGATGAACACCACCCTGACCGACAGCGAGGACCGGCGGCTGTTCCTGAACTTCTCCCATGCCTTCGGTGGTGCCGCCTGGGTGTTCGTCGTCCGTCCCGAGGATCGTCGCCTGGGCAGCCTCAAGCAGATGGCGGGGGAGGTGCTGGCGCTGCCGGCCCGGCATACCCTGGAAAGCTACATCCGGCGCAACTACCCCGATATCCGCCTGCGTAGCGTGGCCAACTACGAGGAGGCCCGGGCCCTGGTCAAGAGTGGCGAAGCCCTGGCCACCATCCAGAACGAGATCCAGGTACAAGCGCTGGACCTGGCCTATGAAGGTTTGCGGGTAGGACGCAGCGTCGAGGGGACCTGGTCCGCCGACGAGTTCGCCGTACGCAAGGACCAGCCTGAATTGCTGAGCATCCTGAACAAGGCCCTGGAGGCCCTGCCAGTGGCCGAGCTCAGTGCCACGCGCCTGAAGTGGCTGGGCTCGACCCCGGTGCCCATGCCCGTCTGGCAGCGGGTGCCGGACTGGGTCTACTGGGCCATCTGCACGACGTTGCTGTTCGGTTTGTTGTCACTGGCCTGGAGCAGCCGGCTCAAGCGCCAGATCCAGCAGCGGCTGGAGGCCGAACAGCGCTTGAACGACCAACTGGCCTTCAAGCGCGCGTTGCTCGACGGCATGCCCAACCCGGTTTTCGTCCGCGACCTGCAAGGGCGCCTGATCACGTGCAACAAGAGCTACGAACAGCAACTGGGCACTCGTCTGGAGTGGATCCAGGGGCGTCGCTTGATCGACCTGGATCTGCTGCCGCCAACCACCGCCCGCCAGTTGCATGAGGAGATCATGCAACTGCTGGCCTGCGAGGAATCGGTGTTCGCCGATCGGCAAGTGGAAACCCGCCATGGACCGATCCATGCCTATCAATGGACGGTGCCGTTCTACAGCGCCGAAGGGCAGTTGCAGGGGCTTTTGGGCGGCTGGATCGACATCACCGAGCGCAAGCGCCTGGAGAACCAGCTGGTCCAGGCGCGGCAGGCCGCCGACCAGGCCAATGCGGCCAAGAGTGCCTTCCTCTCCACCATGAGCCATGAGATCCGCACGCCGATGACCGCGATCATCGGCCTGCTGGAGCTGGAGAAGGAACAGGCCAGGGTGCGCGGCGCACCGTTTTCCGAAGCCCTGCGGGTGGCGTACCAGTGCGCCCAGGAGCTGATCAGCCTGATGGGCGACAGCCTCGACCTGGCCAAGATCGAGGCCGGCTACATGCAGCTGGCGCCAGAGGCCACGGCCCTCAAGCCGTTCTTCGAGAGCATTCGCCAGTTGTTCGACGCCACTGCGCGCAGCCGCGGTGTGCAGCTGCAACTGGTGTTCGACGAACAGGCCGGGGGCCGTTACCTGTTCGACCCACTGCGCCTGCGCCAGGTCATGCACAACCTGTTGAGCAACGCCCTGAAATTCACCAGCGAAGGCCAGGTGCGCATCCAGGTCGAGCGCCAGGAGCTGGACTGTGCTCTTGCCAGCCTGCGTATCAGCGTTGTGGATACCGGGCCGGGGATCAGTCCCGAGCAGCAGCAGAAGCTGTTCACGCCCTTCGTCCAGGGTAACGCCACGACTTCCCTGGCCCATGGCGGCACTGGCCTGGGGCTGAGTATCTGTCGCCAGTTGGTCGAGCTGATGGGGGGACGCATCGAGCTGCACAGCGCCCCGGGGGCCGGGACGGCGGTGACCATCGAACTGGCGCTGGAACGGCTGGAGGAGGACGCCACAGCTTCGACCGCGGTGGCCGAGCGCCCGCCCAGCCGCAGCATCGAAGTGCTGGTGGTGGATGACTTGAGCGCCAACCGCATGGTCCTCAGCCAGCAGTTGATGTTCCTCGGGCATCGGGTGGTGGCCTGCGACAGCGCCCAGCAAGCGCTGGAGCTCTGGCAGGGCGGTGGGTTCGACCTGGTGATGACCGACTGCCAGATGCCGGGCATGAGCGGTTATGCCCTGGCCGAGGCGATCCGGCGGTTCGAGGCGCAGCAGGGGCGCGGCGCTTGTCCAGTGATCGGTTGCACGGCCAATGCCTTCGAGGATGAGCGTGAACGTTGCGAGCGGGCGGGCATGGACCTGCTGCTGGTCAAGCCGGTGACCCTGGATCAGCTGGCGCAGACGCTGGCGCGGTTCCTGCCGCCGCCGTCCTTCGATATCCAGACCTTGCGGACGATGACCCAGGCCGACGAACAGGTACTGCAACGCATGCTGCAGGAGTTGCAGCGTAACCTGGCCCAGGAGCGCCAGGCCCTGGAGGCGGCCATGCACGACCAGCATCCTGGGCGCCTGGGCGCCACCTTGCACCGGCTCAAGGGCGTCTGTTGCCTGATCGATGCCTTGCCACTGGCCAAGGCCTGCATCGAGATGGAGGCGCGGATCAAGGCCGGGGAAGGGGTCGAGGACCGATGGCCGGCGTTGCGGGAGGCCATCGACAACTTGCGTGGCGATATCCAGGCGGTCCTGGACGTTTAGGACTTGTCCTATGTGTGATTAAGGTTTGTCTGGTTACCGTGTCGACCCCTTAGTGGACTGTTCCCGCTTGTGTCGTACCGGAGGTTGCCCCATGCATTCGCTTAAAGTGCTGATTCTCGAAGACAACTCGTTCCAGCTGATGGCCCTGCACCAGATGCTCAACGCCAATGGCGTATACAACGTGCTGGCTACCGAGGACCTGGAGTCCGCACGGCGTTCGCTGGCCAGCAAGGGGCCGGTGGATATCGCAATCTGCGACCTCTACCTGGAACAGGCCGATGGCCTGGAGTTGATCCGCGAACTGGCCCGGGAACGGCAGGCCGAGGCCCTGATCATCCTCAGCGACGCCGAACCGGATGTACTGGAAGGCGCCGCGGGCATGGCCCGGGAGCTGGGGCTGAAAATCCTCGCCTGCCTGCCCAAGCCCGCGTCGGTGGCGGTGATCGGCGAGCTGCTCACTACCTACCAGCAGTTGTCCCGGCAGACGCCAGCGCTCAACCAGGCCTTGCTCCGGGATTTGCTGGCCCTGGACCTGTTCGCCCCCGAGGATGTCTCCCCGGAGGAAGGCGTGGCGGCGATCCTGGGGCACGGGGTGGCGCACTTCCAGCCGGTCATCCAGCGGTGTGGCGGGTTGCACGGCGTCGAGGCGCTGGCGCGCTGGGAGCATCCGGAGCGCGGGCTGTTGATGCCGGCCGAGTTCTTGCCGTTGATCGAATTCGCTGGCCTGCAGGAGGTGTTCACCTGGCACATGCTGGAGCAGGCACTGGAGCTGGCGGCGGGGGTGCGGCTGGTGATGGGGCATGCGCTGCCGGTGGCGGTGAACGTTCCGGTGGGCATCCTCGACCGGCCGTTGTTCCCGCGCCAATTGGAGGCCCTGCTGCGGCGCTTCGAGATCCCCGCGCGGCTGTTGACCCTGGAGATCGTCGATACCACGTGCTTGCAAACCGACACCGCCCATGTGGAAGCCTTGCTGCGTCTGCGGATGATCGGCTGCAAGTTGTCCATCGGGGATTTCGGCATTGGCGGCACCAGTCTGCAACGCCTGCTGGAATTGCCCTTCACCGAGTTGAAGATTCCTCCGGCATTCGTCGCCGGCATGGCCATGGACGAGCGCAAGCAGGCGCTGGTCGCTGGTGCGGTGGGCATGGCCCGGCGTATCGCCCTGGGCGTGGTGGTGGCGGGAATCGAGACCGAAGCTGAATACCAGGTGGCCCAGACCATGGGCGCTGTCCATCTGCAAGGGTGCTTCCTGGCGCCGCCGATGAGCGCCGCCGACATGCGCCAGTGGATGGCACGCACCCTGGAGCGCGAGTCCGCGGAATCGGCGGTGCGGTCCGCCGGGATGTGTGCCTAGGCCAGGCCGTGTTCCTGGACGTAGATATACAACGCCGCCTCGCTGGCCAGGCCCAGCTTGCGCATGGCGCTGACCTTCTGTGCGCTGACGGTCTGTTTGCTGCGGTTGAGCTGGGCGGCGATCTCGCCCACCGCATGGCCGGCGGCGAGCAGGCGGATCACCTCCAGCTCCCGGGGCGAGAGCTGGTCCTTGGACGCCAGGCGATCGGGGCCCACCTCGCCGGCCAGGCTCAATGCCCGCTGGATCGCCTGGGCCACGTAGGGCTTGTGCTGGCGTGCGTGCTCAATGGCACTGGGCAGCTCCTCGGCCAGGCTGGCCTTGCTCAGCAGGCCCATGACCCCAAGGTCGAGGATCGAGCGGAACAGTCCGGCGTGGTTGAGCATGGTCACCACCACGATAGGCAGCCCGGGATGATGCCGGCGTAGCTGTTCGAGCAGGCGCAGGCCGTCGTTTTGCTGCTCTTCGGGCATCATGAAATCGGTCACCAGCACGTCGCAGGGGGTGTCTTGCACCAGTTGGAACAGCGCCGAAGGCGAGCTGGCCTCGCCGACCACCACCAGGCTGTGGTCCTGCTCCAGCACGGCGCGCAGGCCAATCAGGAAGATCGGATGATCGTCGGCGAGGATGATGCGCAATCTGTTGTTCGGCGTAGCTATCAAGGCGGGGCTCCATTGCT
Source organism: Pseudomonas sp. MSSRFD41 (assembly GCF_014230245.1). NCBI lineage: Bacteria > Pseudomonadati > Pseudomonadota > Gammaproteobacteria > Pseudomonadales > Pseudomonadaceae > Pseudomonas > Pseudomonas sp. MSSRFD41. Next base: position 54,697 of record NZ_JACKZK010000013.1, read on the forward strand.
GGGAAGGTATGGCGGGCGCCTGGTTGGCCGTTTTTTGCTTGTCATATTACCCGTGCATGCTCGATTGACTCAGATCGGTAGCGGTAGGTTTGGCGAACTTTCCTCTCTGAGCAACGGTCACTTGAATGTCAGAAAGCTACCGGCATTTTTGTTTTCGAACCTTAATTCGAGCTATTGAGTGGTGATCTAGATGGAAAGTATCAGTCTTTTGTTGAGCGAGGCACTCAGTCCGTACCAAGTGGCCCTGACCCCTTCGGGCGCCCACGGCGAGTGCCTGGTAAGCGTGAGCGATGCCGCTGGAGCCCTGGTAGTGGAGCGCGAGGTCAACCAGGCCCAGCTCACCGACAAACGCTTGCTCACCGATGTGGTCGATGGCCTGCACCGTGACGTGCTGATCGCCGAAGGGCGGCTGGAGCCCTGTGTATTCGCGGCCTTGCGCCATGCCACCGAGGGCAAGGTCTTCGAACGCCGTACATGAACTGATTTTTACGGAACCTTCCAGCAATCCCTCCAGTCAGACCTTATGCCGGCAAGAACCAGGCATTTTGCTCCGATGCTTGCAACTTGCCGGTACGGGTCTTGAAGACCACGTTTAACCCCGAGTCGTCTCCCCACTTCTCGGGGTTTCTTTTTGCCCGGCGTTCGTCAGCGCCTCGGGTGGGCCTGGAAGTAGGCACGGGCATCGGCCCGATAGTTGTCGCGCAGGGCGGGCTCCAGCCAGGCGGCATAGAGCTCCACCAACCGCTCTTCACGCAGCTTGAGCAGGGCCTGGTTGATCCGGGCGATGGCTTGTCGCCCCTGGGGCGTGTCGGAACAGCCGACATGGACGTCCTGGTACTTGTCGATGCCCTGGATCGGATAGAACACCAGTTGCTGCGGGTCTATGCCTTGTTGCACGGCCTGGTAGCGGATCTCCGGCCAGTAGCCCAGCAGCAGTTGCAGGCGCCCCAGGCGCTGCATCTGCAACAGGCTGCCCAGGGCATCATTGCCATAGTGGGCGTTGAGGGCGTCGGCGGGAGCCTGTTGCAGCAGACGGTCGAGCTGCTGGCCGTAGCTGCGCTCGGCCACCATGCCCAGCCGCTGCTTGCCGCTGGCGAGCAGCGCTGGCAAATCGACCTGGCCGTCATGGACGAATGGCGCCAGCTGCTCGCGGTCGGCGCGGCGGATCACCAGGCCGTTGCTCAGGACCCGCAAGCTGGTGATGGAGTAGGCCACCCATTGCGCCCGCTCCTTGCTCCAGATCAGCGACGGATCACAGGTGAAGCTGGGTTCGCGGAGCATCTGCATGCCCCGGGCGCGGTTTATCCGCATCAGTTCGTGCTGGTACTGCGGCAGCTCGGCGAACAGTTGCGGCATGAGCAGGTCGACCACCCCGCGTCCTTTCAGGTCGCCTTCGAAAATGCTCAAGGGCGGCAGGTCGCGCAGCAGCCAGGTCAATAGCTCGGCCGCCTGGCCCGGCAGGCTGGGTAGCCAGAGCAGCAGCGCCACCAGGGGCATCGCCAGCCGCCGGCGGGAGCTCGCGCGCTGGCGGGCCAGTTCAGATCGCTCCGCTGCTGCGCAGGTCGCGGATCTGCTCGGCGCTGTAGCCCAGGCCTTGCAGGACTTCGCTCGAGTGTTCGCCCAGTTGCGGTCCGACCCAGTCGGCGCTGCCCGGGGTCTGCGAAAGCTTGGGCACGATGCCGGGCATCTTGAAGGGCTTGCCGTCCGGCAACCTGGCCTGGAGGAGCATTTCCCGGGCCAGGAACTGCGGGTCGTGGAACATGTCTTCGGCGCTGAAGATGCGGCTGGCCGGCACCTCGGCCTGGTTCAGCTGCTCCAGCACCTGGTCCAGGGGCAACGAGGCGACCCAGCGATCGATCACCCCATAGAGTTCGTCGCGCCGGGTATCGCGGCCGTCGTTGCTGGCCAGGGCCGGGTCGTTGGCCAGGTCCTGGCGGCCTATGAGCAGCATGAAGCGCTTGAAGATCGCATCGCCATTGGCGCCGATCTGCACATGCCGGCCGTCGGCGCTGGTATGGATGGAAGAGGGCGTGATGCCGGGCATGATGTTGCCGGTACGCTCGCGGATGAAGCCGAACACGTCGAACTCGGGAACCATGCTCTCCATCATGGCGAAGATCGCCTCGTACAGCGCCACGTCCACCACCTGCCCCTGGCCGCCGTTGACTTCCCGGTGACGCAGGGCCATCAGTGCGCCGATCACGCCCCACAGGGCGGCGATGGAGTCACCGATGGAGATCCCGGTGCGCACTGGTGGTCGGTCCTCGAAGCCGGTGATGTAGCGCAGGCCGCCCATGGATTCGCCCACGGCGCCGAAACCCGGCTGGTCCTTCATCGGCCCGGTCTGGCCGAAGCCCGACAGGCGCACCATCACCAGCTTGGGGTTCAGCGCGTGCAGCACGTCCCAGCCCAGGCCGAGCTTCTCCAGCACGCCGGGGCGGAAGTTCTCGATCAGGATGTCCGCCTCGCCCAGCAGTTGCTTGAGGATCGCCTGGCCCTCGGGGTGCTTGAGGTTGAGGGTCAGGGATTTCTTGTTGCGCGCCTGCACGAACCACCACAGGGAGGTGCCCTCATACAGCTTGCGCCACTTGCGCAGCGGATCGCCGCCGTCGGGGGATTCCACCTTGATCACCTCGGCGCCGAACTCGGCACAGATGCGTGAGGCGAAGGGGCCGGCGATCAGGGTGCCGAGTTCGATCACTTTCAATCCGGCGAGGGGCTTGCTGAAACTGTTCATGAGGCATCCGCAGGGCAGGAAAATCCGCCTAGCCTAGACCATTGGCCGGCATTAAGGCAGCGCCTGGAGCTTCCTGCCGGGCATTTTCCGGTCGGCGCCCTGTGCGGTTGCGCCTCTCGGTGGGTTGGTGGGCAGTGCCTGATGGCGTCCTTTTCGGAAAACCAGGCTCGGCGAGGCGACGTTGGTCGTGCCCGCAGATGTCGCAATATCTTGAATGATCTTGTTACAAATACCGAACTCAAAAATTACATGTGATGAATTGTGATCATTACATGTGATGTTTTAGTCTGTGCGTCATGGAAAACAAATCCTCAGCCCATTACCAACGTTTGTTCCGCCAGCGCCTGCGTGACCAGGGCCTGGTGAAAAAGGAAGTCTGGATACTGCCGGAGAACGCCAAGGCGTTGCTGGCGGTTGAACGCCAACTGCGCCAGCCCTGCCAGGGGCTGGTTCCTGTGGAAAAGGATGGAGAAATGAGCATGCCGCAGATCTGGAATGCCCGATCGCTGTGCCAGGCCCTGGCGGCCACCGAGTTGTTCACTGGCGGTGAAGCCAGCGTCGAGCTGCTCGAAGGCGCCGAGCCGAGCTTGCACGTGACCATGCGCGAATACGGCGACCTGCCGTTGTTCGTCGCGGTGTCCGGCGAGCAGATCCTGGTGGAAGCACTGCTCTGGCCGCAGAGCGAAGTCACCGACGTAGCCGCGTTCAACGAGGAAGTGCTGCTCAGCCGCCAGCTCTTCCCGCTGTCGAGCATCGGCCTGGAGACTGGCCCCGCAGGCGAGCGTTTCTACATGATGTTCGGCGCCCTGAGCGCCACCTCGATCCTCTCCAATGTGCTCTACGAGATCGAAACCCTGGCCGGCAACGTGATCAGGGCCACCGAGGCCTATGAAGGCTACCTGAAGGCTCAGGCCTGACCTGGAGGAATGCACATGAACGTATGGAGCAAGCTGCTCACTGCCCTGCGCGGTGGCGCCAACGAGGCGGGCGAGGCCCTGGTGGACAGCCAGGCCCTGCGGATTCTCGATCAGGAAATCCGTGACGCCGACCAGGAGCTGCGCAAATCCAAGGAAGCCCTGGCCGAGATCATGGCCCGGCAGAAGCTCGCCGCCGAGCGCGCCGACGCCACCGCGGCCAAGGTCGCCGAATACGAGAGCTATGCGCTCAAGGCCCTGGAAGCAGGCAATGAAAGCCTGGCCCAGGAAGTGGCGCAGAAGATCGCCAACCTGGAAAACGACCTGGTGGTGGAGCGCGAGCAGGCCGACGGGTTCGCCGCCAGCGTCGCCCAGTTGCGCAAGGCCGTGACCCAGGCCGAAGGCAACATTAAGCATTTGAAACAACAGGTCGATACGGTGAAGGCCACCGAAAGCGTGCAGAAGGCCCAGCAGGCCGTGGCCCAGCGCTATGGCGGCTCGCAGAGCAAGTTGCACACTGCGGTGGAGTCGCTGGAGCGGATCAAGCAGAAGCAGGCCGAGCGCGCGGCGAAAATGCAAGCCGCGGCCGAACTGGCCAGCACTGGCAGCCCCGACGATGCCCTGGATGCCAAGCTGCGCGAAGCCGGAATCGTCGCCGGCAGCACCAGTGCCGACAACGTGCTGGCGCGTTTGAAGGACCGTAGCAAGTCCTGATTCATCGTTGTGTGTCAGGGGCGGGGCCGATGGGCCTTGCCCGGCTTTTTCAGGGATAGGAAAGCAATGGAAATCTTCCTGCGGACAGTCTTGTCGTTCCCCACCGTGCTGTTCAGCTTCATGCTCTGCCTGGCGGTGATCTACTGGGCCGTGGTCGCCATGGGTTTGCTCGAGGTGGACCTCCTGGATTTCGAGGCCGACTCGCTGCTCGACGGCGCCCACAGCGCCGAAGGCCTGGCCGGGCTGCTGATCAAGTTCAAGCTCAACGGCGTACCGGTCACCCTGGTGCTGACCCTGCTGATGTTCTTCAGCTGGTTCCTGGCGTATTTCACCGAACTCTACATTTTCAGCCAGCTGCCCCTGGGTTGGCTGCGTTATCCCCTGGGCCTGCTGCTGGCGGTGCTCGCGCTGTTCCTGGCGGCGCCCCTCAGTGCGGCGATCTGCGCTCCGTTGCGCCCGCTGTTTCACAAGATGGAAGCCACCAGCAGCAAGTCTGTGCTGGGGCAGACTGCCGTAGTGCGCAGTGGCCGGGTCACCCTGGAGCATGGCGAAGCCGTGCTCGAGGACGGTGGCGCGGGGCTGATCCTGCGGGTGCGTGCCGATGAGGCACGGGCATTCAAACGCGGCGACCGAGTCGTGTTGCTGGAGTATCTGGAGGCGCAACACGCCTATCGGGTCATTACCGAGGACGAGTTTCGCGGCCTCTGAGCCCGGCCTCCCTCAGAATCAAAGGAGATTGATTGCATGAACTTACCGTCGCTGCTGCCCATCCTGCTCGGGCTCGGCCTTGTCGTCCTGGTGGTCTTCGGCCTGCTGGCCCTGTTCAAGGCCTTCTACATCAAGGTCCCACAGGGCACGGCCCTGATCGTCAACGACATGTCTTCCACGCCCAAGGTGCATTTCACCGGTGCCCTGGTGTACCCGGTGATCCACCTCAAGGAATTCATGCGTATCTCGTTGATCACCCTGGAGGTCGATCGGCGGGCCAAGGACGGGCTGATCTGCCGCGACAACATGCGTGCCGACATCACCGTGGCTTTCTACCTGCGGGTCAACGAAACCCAGGAAGACGTGCTCAAGGTGGCCAAGGCCATCGGCGTCGACCGGGCTTCCGATCGTTCGGCGGTCAATGAGCTGTTCAACGCCAAGTTCTCCGAAGCCCTGAAGACCGTGGGCAAGCAGTTCGACTTCGTCCAGCTGTTCGAGAACCGCCAGGACTTCCGTGATCGGATCATCGAGATCATCGGCAACGACCTCAACGGTTATGTGCTCGAAGACGTGGCCATCGATTACCTGGAGCAAACCGCCAAGCATTCCCTGGACCCGAGCAACATCCTCGACGCCGAGGGTATCCGCAAGATCACCGAGCTGACCGCGACCCAGAACGTCATCACCAACGAGCTGGAGCGCAACCAGGAGCTGGCGATCCAGAAGAAGAACGTCGAGACCCGCGAGGCCTCCCTGGCCCTGGAGCGCCAGCAGGCCGATGCCGAGGCCCGGCAGAAGCGCGAGATCGAGACCATCCGTGCCCGCGAGGAAGCCGAGACCGCCAAGGTCAAGGAAGAAGAGCGGCTGAAGGCCGAGCAGGCGCGGATCCAGTCCCAGCAGGAAATCGACGTGCGCACCGAGAACCACCAGCGTGAAGTCGAAGTGGCCCAGCAGAACCGCCAGCGTGCCGTGGTCATCGAGGTGGAGAAAGTCACCCGCGCCAAGGACCTGGAAGTGGTGGCCCGCGAGCGCGAAGTGGAGCTGCAACGCATCGAGAAGGAAAAGGCCCTGGAAGAACAGCGCAAGAACATCGCCACGGTGATCCGCGAGCGCGTGGCGGTCGAGAAGACCGTGGCCCAGGAAGAAGAGCGCATCAAGGAAGTGCGTGAAGTGTCCGAGGCCGAGCGCGCCAAGCAGGTGGTGGTGATCCAGGCCCAGGCCGAAGCCGAGCAGGACCTGGTGCGCCAGGTCAAGCAGGCCGAGGCCGACGAAACCCGCTCCAAGCACAAGGCGGTGGAAATCAACAACCTGGCCCAGGCCGAGCTGGAAGCCGCGGCCAAGCAGGCCGAGGCCAAGAAGCGCCTGGCCGAAGGCCTGGAAGCCGAACGTGCGGCGCCTGGCCTGGCCGATGCGCGGGTACTGGAAGTCTCCGCCGCGGCCCAGGAGAAAGAAGGCCTGGCCCTGGCCCGGGTGCGTGCCGAGCAGTTGATCGCCGAGGCCCGTGGCGAACAGGAAAAAGGCCTGGCCGACGCCCGGGTGCTGGAAGCCCAGGCTGCCGCCAAGGAAAAGGACGGCCTGGCCGACGCCAAGGTCCTGGAAGAGAAACTCGGTGCCCAGGCCCGTGGCGAAGAACAACTGGGCGCGGCCAAGGCCAAGGCCACCAAGGACCTGGGTTCGGCCGAAGCCGAGGTGCTGCTGCAGCGCCTGAACGCCGAGGCCGAAGGCCTGGGCAAGAAGTTCGGTGCCCTGGATGCCCTCAGCGACAGCGCTCGCCAGCACGAAGAGTTCCGCATGCAACTGGAGAAGAACTTCGAGGAAGCGATGGCCGCCATCGCCGCCAACAAGGACATCGCCAAGGAACAGGCCGAAGTGCTGTCCGCCGCCCTCAGCAAGGCCAAGATCGAGATCGTCGGAGGCGAGGGCGACTTCTTCAACTCCTTCGCCAAGTCGCTGTCGGTGGGCAAGGCCATCGAGGGCGTGGTGGGCAAGAGCCCGGTGGTCCAGGACGTCCTGGCACGCCTGCTCAACGGCAAGACCGCACCGGCCGTAGCCGCCGAGCTGGCTGCCGCCGCCGCGCGCAAGGTCGAGGCACCCTCTGCCGAAGCCTGAAATACCTGAACCCAGCTCCTGATGCACCGGTAGCCGCTGTCTTGGGCAGCGGCTACCGGGTGGGCTCCAGGGGTTGAGTCCGGGTACCGGGAGCCGGGTTCCAGGCTCCCGCTTTTTTGCACACCGCCGTAGATCCAGGAAGGCCACGATGTCGGACGCTCAAGTTGCAACTCCCCCGCAGGACGTATTGGACAAGGCTGTCGCCGAAGGCGGCGCCTACGAGGTGCTGCAAAAGCGCCTGCAGGACCAGGGCCAACGCCTGCGTGCCACCACGGACAGTCTCAACCAGAAGCGTCTCGACGAGTTCGGCAACAGCCGCATGGAAGTGGTCGGGCGGGTGCGCATCCGTACCGAGAACAACTGCATTGCCCGGGACATCGTCCAGGTCGGCGACTGCCTGCTGTTCGGCTACAACGTGTTCATCGGCCTGAAGAAGGAAACCAGCGTCGCCGACGTGTTTTCCCTGTACCGGCTGGTGGAGGAGGGCGAGGGCTACGAAGCCGAGTCCGTGCCCCTGGAAGGCAGCTTCCTGGGAGCCCAGGGCTTCCTCAACGATTTCAACGAGCTGTACACCTATTACAAGAACACCCGCCTGCTGCAGCTGGCGATTCGCGATGGCAAGCTCCTGGCCAGTTTCCAGATCGGCGAGCGAGTCACCGATGTGCGGGTGTTCCGCTGGTCGATCTCGGCGGATGGCCGGGACGTGCGCTACATCGACAACCGGGGTGAGCGAGACATCGCCCTGCCGGCGCCCTTCGACTTCGAATGGAAGAAGGCCACCCGCGAGATGGTGGTCGAGGGTCGTTTCCCGCACCTGAACATCCTCGACACGGTGTTCGTCGAGACCATCGGCGGCGACCTGACCATCAAGGTCGAGAACAATACCGAGTCGGGCCTGGGCATCTACCGCGAAGAAGTACTGGACAAGACCCAGTCCCTGGACGACTCGCAGATCGAGTTCGCCCGCCTGGGCAGCCTGATCCTGCTCAAGGTCCTGCCGTATCGCGAAGAGCAGTGGCGCTACCTGGTGTTCAACAGCCTGACTCGCCAGGTGGAGCGCATCGACGCCATGGGCCTGGCCTGCGTCCAGCTGCCGGAGGACCACGGGATCATCTTCCCCGGTGGCTACTACCTGCAAAGCGGCGAGTACAAGACCTTCGAGCAGTCCATGGACGGCATGCGCTTCAAGCGCTCGGTCCGTTCGCCCAACGGTGAGGATGTGCAGTACATCTTCTACCACCCGGAGCAGGGGCGCTCGGTACTGCTGACCTACAACATGATCAACCGCCAGCTGCAGAACCCGCTGTTCGGCCATGGTTATGCGCGCCTGGAAGACGGGCGCATGGTGATCTTCGCCGCCGAGGGCGACGAGCCGACCCGGGTCCATCCGATGCAGGTCTGGCAGACCCCGTTCTTTACCGAGGAATACGCCGCGCGGCAACCGGCCCGCAGCGGCTTCCTGGGACGCATCGGCAACGCCGAGCTGGTGCGCAGCGTTTCCGACCTCTATGACCTGTGCCGCGAGATCGACACCCCGGCGGTCTCGGTCCAGCGCTACTCGCTGCTGTGCCAGAACACCCGGCGCCTGTTCGACGTGTACCACTGGCTGGGCAGCGCCGAGCTCGATGGCCTGGCGCCGCTGCTGCGCGAAGTGGCCGCCACCTCGGAACTGGTGCTGGACGAATACGAGAAGGTCGAGAGCATCCGGCGCCAGTCGGAACAGGCCATGGTAGCCGCCGAGGCCAAGCACAAAGCCCTGCTCGATGGCTTGCTGGTGGACAGCTGGGACCAGGTGCAGAGCTTCGTCGATGCCCTGAACGGCATCACCGCCCAGCGCGGGCTACTGCTGACCATCCGCGACTATCGCTACATCGACGTGGCCCGCATCGACGCCATGGAGGCCGAGCTGCTCAAGGCCCAGGAGCGTACCGCCGCTGGCACCGCGACCTTCCTGGCCAGCGAACAGGCCCTGCTGCCCTTGGTCAGCCAGCTGGAAAACCTCGATGCCCAGGCCCAGAAGGCCGAGACCGTGGCCCAGCTCGGCGAGCCCCTGGGCGCCCTGCAAGCCATGGCCGGCGACCTGGACATGCTCTCCAGCCTGATGGCTTCGCTGCAGATCGACGATGCCACCCAGCGCACCCGGATCATCGAATCCATTTCGCAGATCTACGCCCGGCTGAACCAGGCCAAGGCCCGCGCCGAACAGCGGCGCAAGGGCCTGGGCTCGACCGAGACCGTGGCGCAGTTCGGTGCCCAGTTCAAACTCTTCAGCCAGGGCATCACCAACGCCCTGGCCCAGGCCCAGGACCCCGAGCGTTGCGACGAGCAACTGTCACGGTTGCTGGTGCAACTGGAGGAGCTGGAAAGCCGCTTCGGCGACCACGAGCAGTTCCTCGGCGACATCCTCGGCAAGCGCGAGGAGTTGCTGGAGACCTTCGAGGCCCACAAGCAGTCGCTGCTCGATGAGCGCCAGCGCAAGGCCCAGGGCCTGCTGGACGCGGCGCGGCGGATTCTCGACAGCCTGGGCCGGCGCACCGCCCGCTTCACCCAGGCCGAGGAGCTCAACGCGTTCTTCGCCGCCGACCCGCTGATCCTCAAGTTGCGGGAGTTGGCCGAGCGCTTGCGCGAGCTCAAGGACAGCGTCAAGGCCGATGACGTCGAGGCGCGCCTCAAGGGTGCCCGGGACCAGGCCGTGCGCGCCCTGCGAGACAAGACCGAGCTGTTCGAGGAAGGCGGCAATGTCATCAAGCTGGGGCCGCGCCATCGTTTCAGCGTCAACACCCAGGAGCTGGACCTGACCCTGATGCCCCGGGGCGACGAGCTCTACCTGCACCTGACCGGCACCGATTTCCTCGAACCCCTGCAAGACCCCGAGCTGGACGCCCTGCGCGACTTCTGGCAGGTGGCCCTGGAGTCGGAATCGCCACAGTTGTATCGCGCCGAATACCTGGCCGGACAGGTGCTGGACGCAGCGGACCGTGGCCAGGACGGCCTGAGCCTGGAACTCCTCAAGCCGCTGCTGGCCCACCCAGAGGAGCTGGCCCGGGTGATCCGCGACTTCGCGGCGCCACGCTACAAGGAAGGCTACGAGAAGGGCATCCACGACCACGACGCGGCGGCGATCCTCCTGCAATTGCTGCCCCTGCGCGACAGTGCCGGACTGTTGGCCCATGGCCCGGCGGCCCGGGCCTTTGCCGCGCTCTACTGGGAGCGCCAGCAGGCCGAGCCGCAACCCCGGCAATGGGTGGAGCGTGCCCGTACCAGCCGGCACATCCAGCAGCTGTTCGGCCGGCGCGAGGGGTTGCTGCAATTGCAGGCGGAAATCCTCGTGGCCCTCGAAGACTGGCACCGGATGCAGGGCTTCGCCGTGGCCCCCGAGCTGTTGCCCGAGGCCGCCGAGTACCTGGTGCAAGAGTTGGCGGCGGACCGTGTGGAGTTCACCTTCAGCAAATATGCCCGGCAATTGCAGGAGGCCCTGGCCCTGCGCCTGCAAGGCGCGCGGATGTGGGACGACTACCAGCAGGCCCTGGCGCGCCTGGTCGAGCGCCCCGCAGCGCAGTGGGCGTTGACCGGCAACTGGCTGGCGGCCTTGTGCGCCGAGGGCGAGTTCGCCCCGCTGGCCGGCTACGTGCCCGAGGCCGTGGCGCTGTCGCTGCTGGGCGAGGGCTTTGCCCGACGGTTCACCGAGGTCGACCTGCGTTTTACCGTGGACAACCTGATGGGCGAGCACCCACGCATCGAGGAGCGCAGCCTGGCGCTGACGGTGGACGGTTTCTTTGCCCGCCTGCGCGCTCATCGCGAAACCTTCCTGCCAGGCCTGCAGCGTTACCAGAACCTGCGCCAGGGCATCATCGCTGGTGAACGTGCGGCCCTGCGCTTGAGCGAGTTCAAGCCTCGGCCACTGAGTTCGTTCGTGCGCAACAAGCTGATCAACGACGTCTACCTGGGCTTCATCGGTGACAACCTGGCCAAGCAGATGGGCACCGTGGGCGAGAACAAGCGCACCGACCTGATGGGCCTGTTGATGCTGATTTCGCCACCGGGCTACGGCAAGACCACCCTGATGGAGTATGTGGCCCACCGCCTGGGCCTGATCTTCATGAAGATCAATGGCCCGGCCCTGGGCCACCAGGTGCGCTCTCTGGACCCGGCCCAGGCGCCGGACGCCACTTCGCGCCAGGAGCTGGAGAAGCTCAACCTGGCCCTGGAGATGGGCAACAACGTGATGCTCTATGTCGACGACATCCAGCACACCCATCCCGAGTTCCTGCAGAAATTCATCTCGCTGTGCGACGGCACCCGGCGCATCGAAGGCGTATGGAAGGGCGGGACCAAGACCTACGACATGCGCGGCAAGAAGTTCTGCGTGGTGATGTCGGGCAACCCGTACACCGAGTCCGGCGAGGTGTTCAAGATCCCCGACATGCTGGCCAACCGGGCCGACATCTATAACTTGGGCGACACCCTGGGCGGCATGCAGGAGGCCTTCGCCCTGAGCTACATCGAGAACGGCCTGACCTCCAACCCGGTGCTGGCGCCGCTGGCCACTCGCGACATGGCCGACGTCTACCGTTTCGTCGCCAAGGCCGAGGGCAAGGCCTTCTCCAGCAACGAACTGAGCCACAGCTACAGCGGTGCCGAGATCAACGAGATCACCACCACCCTGCAACGCCTGATGCAGGTGCGCGACGTGGTGCTGCGGGTCAACCAGCAGTACATCGCCAGCGCCGCCCAGGCCGACCAGTACCGCACCGAGCCGCCGTTCAAGCTGCAAGGCAGCTACCGCAACATGAACAAGATGGCGGAAAAGATCTCGGCGGTGATGAACGATGCCGAACTCCTGCAACTGATCGCCGACCACTACCAGGGCGAATCCCAGCTGCTGACCACCGGCGCCGAGGAGAACCTGCTCAAGCTCGCCGAGCTGCGCGGCAACCAGACCCCGGAGCAGGGCGAGCGCTGGACGCAGATCAAGCGCGACTTCGTGCGCAATCGCTCCATGGGCGGCAGCGACAGCGATGTCGGCACCCGCGTGGTGGCCCAGCTCAACGACCTGGTGGAAGGCGTGCGCGGCCTGGCCCGGCCCACGGAGCAGCACAGGGTGCGCGAGGTGCTGGAGAATCTCTCTGAGCAGTTGCAGAGCAGCTTCCTGCCGCTGGTCCAGGTGATGCACAAGAAGATCGATGTCGATCTGCACAGCCATCAGCGCATCGGCGATATCGCCCAGCGCCTCGATGAGCTGAGCCGCATGCTCAGCCACGGTGATGTGCCCACCCTCAAGGACCCCCAACCGTAGGAGCCGGCTTGCCGGCGAACACCCAAGGATCAGCACATGGATTTTGCCCACCTGGACCAGCAACTGCGCGACAGCCTGCAGGACCTGAAACTGAGTAACGAAGAACGGGACGAGCTGCGCCAGCTGGGCAGCGAATTGGGCAGCGACCAGGTGCGCTACCTGCGCAACCGGGCCTTTGATCTGGTGCGCGAACTGGCGCTGGCAGACAGCGCCAACGTGCTGCCGGCGCTGAAATGGCTGGAGCAAGTAGTCAAGACCCTGGACACCCACAGCGCCCCGGTACGTGACATGGCCAGCGCCCACTTCAGCCCCGGCGAGGATTGCCGGCGCAAGATCCGCGAGCTGTGCCGCCAGGCCCGCGCCTCGGTGGATATCTGCGTGTTCACCATTTCCGATGACCAACTGAGCGACGAGATTCGCGCCTGCCACCAGCGCGGCGTGGCGGTGCGGGTGATCAGCGACAGTGAAAAGCAGTTCGATGTCGGCAGCGATATCGCCGCGCTACGGGAAGCCGGAGTGCCGGTGCGCATCGACGACACGCCGTTCCACATGCACCACAAGTTCGCCCTGTTCGATGGCCGCACCTTGCTCAATGGCAGCTTCAACTGGACCCGCAGCGCCACCACCGGCAATGAGGAAAACCTGCTGGTGATCGACCACCCGCAACTGGTGGCCAGCTACCTCAAGGAGTTCAACGAGCTCTGGGAGCGCTACGCGCCTCGTTGAAGGCGGGCCAATGGGAATTGGTCGCCGAGCCGGTCAGCGGTCGGGCAGGGCGGCGGGTTTCGGGTTAGACTTGCCGCCTTTTCGCATACTCAAGAAGCCCGCACATGGCCCAGCCGTCCACCACCTATAAATTCGAACTGAACCTCACCGACCTCGACCGCGGGGTCTACGAAAGCGTCAAGCAGACCATCGCCCGCCACCCTTCGGAAACCGAAGAGCGCATGACCGTGCGTCTGCTGGCCTACGCCCTCTGGTACAACGAGCAGCTGTCGTTCGGGCGCGGCCTGTCGGAAGTGGATGAGCCGGCCCTGTGGGAAAAAAGCCTGGACGACCGCGTGCTGCACTGGATCGAAGTCGGCCAGCCGGATGCCGAGCGCCTGACCTGGTGCTCGCGCCGTACCGAGCGCACCAGCCTGCTGGCCTACGGCAGTCTGCGGGTGTGGCAGACCCGGGTGGTGGATGCGGTGAAGAACCTGAAGAACCTCAACATCGCCGGTGTGCCCCAGGACGTGCTGGAGACCCTGGCCAAGGACATGCCACGGGTGATCAAGTGGGATGTGATGATCAGCGAAGGCACCCTCTTCGTCACCGACGATCGCGGCCAGCATGAAGTGCAGCTGGAATGGTTGCTGGGCGAGCGCGGCTAAGCCTTCGCTCCCCCCGTTCCTGATCGATCCACCGTATCCAAGAGAAGCTGTCGTTAGCCCATGCGTATCGAACCCCGTGAATTGCCCGCCGTCCTGCCCTTTCTCGGCGACCTGCCGCCGTTGCTGACCCGCCTCTACGCCGCCCGTGGCGTGCAGACGGTGGATGAGCTGGACAAGAGCCTGGCACGGCTGATCCCGTTCCAGCAGCTCAAGGGCATCGACGCCGCGGTGGACCTGCTGGTGACCGCCCTGGATCAGCGCCAGCGCATCCTCATCGTCGGCGACTTCGATGCCGACGGCGCCACCGCCAGCACCGTCGGCCTGCTGGGCCTGCGCCTGCTGGGCGCGGCCCATGTCGACTACCTGGTGCCCAACCGCTTCGAATACGGCTACGGCCTGACTCCGGAAATCGTCGCGGTGGCCCTGCAGCGCCAGCCGCAGTTGCTGATCACCGTGGACAACGGCATCTCCAGCGTCGATGGCGTGGCCGCAGCCAAGGCCGCCGGGCTCAAGGTGCTGGTCACCGACCACCACTTGCCGGGCCCGGAACTGCCGGCGGCGGACGCCATCGTCAACCCCAACCAGCCGGGCTGCGAGTTTCCCAGCAAGGCCCTGGCCGGGGTCGGGGTGATCTTCTATGTGCTGATGGCGCTGCGTGCGCGCCTGCGCAGCCTGGGCCGCTACGAGAGCCGGCCGCAACCGAATATCGGCGAGCTGCTGGACCTGGTGGCCCTGGGCAGCGTGGCGGATGTGGTGCCGCTGGATGCCAACAACCGCATCCTGGTGCACCAGGGCCTGGAGCGGATTCGCGCCGGTCGCGCCCGGCCGGGGCTCAAGGCGATCCTGGAAGTGGCCAAGCGCGACCATTCGCGCATCACCTCCACCGACCTGGGGTTCATCCTCGGGCCTCGGCTGAACGCCGCCGGGCGCTTGGACGACATGAGCCTGGGCATCGAGTGCCTGCTCAGCGACGATGCGTCGGCGGCGCGGGCCATGGCCGCCCAGCTCGATGAGCTGAACCAGGACCGCAAGTCCATCGAGCAGGGCATGCAGCGCGAAGCCCTGGCCCAGCTCAAGGAGCTGCCGGTGGAATCGATGCCGTTCGGCCTGTGCCTGTTCGATGCCGATTGGCACCAGGGAGTGATCGGGATCCTCGCCTCGCGCCTGAAGGAGCGTTACCACCGGCCAACCATCGCTTTTGCCGACGCTGGCGACGGCATGCTCAAGGGCTCTGCGCGTTCGGTGCCGGGCTTCCATATCCGTGACGCCCTGGACGCGGTGGCCGCCCGTCATCCACACCTGATCAGCAAGTTCGGTGGCCACGCCATGGCCGCCGGCCTGTCGCTGCCGGAGCAGAACTTCCCGGCCTTCGCCGAGGCTTTCGATGAGGAGGTGCGGCGCCAGCTCAACGAGGAAGACCTTACCGGGCGCCTGCTGTCGGACGGCACCCTGGCCGTGGAGGAGTTCCACCTGGAACTGGCCCGCGCCCTGCGCCACGCCGGGCCTTGGGGCCAGCACTTTCCCGAGCCGATGTTCCATGGGGTGTTCGAGCTGGTGGAGCAGCGCATCGTCGGCGAACGCCACCTGAAGGTGGTGTTGCGCAGCGAATGCGGCTCGCTGAAGCTGGACGGCATCGCCTTCGGCATCGACCGCGAGGTCTGGCCCAACCCGACCATCCGCTGGGTGGAGCTGGCCTACAAGCTCGACCTCAACGAGTTCCGTGGCCAGGAAACCGTGCAACTGATGATCGCCCACATCGAGCCGCGCTGACGCGCCCTGTAGCCGCTGCCGAGCCTGCGAGGTTGCGACCGGTCGCGCAGCGGCCGCCGATCGCCCGATGCCCGCTGCGCGGTCATGCGCAGCCTGCGGCAGCGGCTACACGAAGCGATGCGCGGCCAGCGCCAGGGTTTTTCGTCCCGCTAGCGATCAGGAACCCTGCTTCGGCCAATGTTGTCGTCTAGGCTGTTAGGACTGTCTGATTGGCCTTGTGACGTTTTGTCCTTTTCTCTTCCCGCGGGGGCGGGCGCTTCGATTTCGCAGTCACTCGTCGACCGTTCAAACAGATCCCTGGAGCCTGACCACTGACCGAGAGGTGCCCCATGAGTCTGCTGCTTGAACCCTATACCCTGCGTCAACTGACCTTGATCAACCGCATTGCCGTGTCGCCCATGTGCCAGTACTCGTCGGTGGACGGGCTGGCCAATGACTGGCACCTGGTGCACCTGGGCAGCCGTGCCGTGGGCGGCGCCGGGCTGGTCTTCACCGAGGCCACGGCGGTCACCGCCGACGGCCGGATCACCGCCCAGGACCTGGGGCTGTGGAACGACGAGCAGATCGAACCCTTGCGCCGCATCACCCGTTTCATCAGCGCCCAGGGGGCCGTCGCCGGCATCCAGCTGGCCCACGCCGGGCGCAGGGCCAGCACCCACCGGCCCTGGCTCGGCAAGTCCGGCAGCGTCAAGCCCGAGGACGGCGGCTGGGTCCCGGTAGGGCCGTCGCGGATCGCCTTCGACCCCCAGCACACGCCACCGACGCCACTGGACGAGCACCAGATCGCCGATGTCGTCCAGGCCTTCGTCGCCGCGGCCCAGCGCGCCCTGGAGGCCGGCTTCAAGGTGGTGGAGGTGCACGCCGCCCACGGTTATCTGCTGCACCAGTTCCTCTCGCCCCTGAGCAACCAGCGCCAGGACCGCTACGGTGGTTCGTTCGAGAACCGTATCCGCCTGGTATTGGAGGTGACCGAGGCGGTACGCCGGGTCTGGCCGCAGGAGCTGCCGCTGTTCGTGCGGGTCTCGGCCACCGACTGGGTGGAAGACGGCTGGAACCCCGACGAAACCGTGGAGCTGGCCAGGCGTCTCAAGGAGCTGGGGGTGGACCTGATCGACGTGTCGTCCGGTGGTACGGCGGCCAATGCCGAGATCCCCACCGGCCCCGGTTACCAGACGCGCTTCGCCGAGCGCGTGCGCAAGGAGTCGGGGATCGCCACCGGCACCGTGGGCATGATCACCGAGCCGGCCCAGGCCGAGCACATCCTGCGTACCTGCCAGGCGGATATCATCCTGCTGGCCCGGGAGCTGCTGCGCGATCCCTACTGGCCGCTGCATGCCGACGACGATTTGGGCGGGCGCAACGCCACCTGGCCGGCGCAGTACCAGCGGGCGACCCACAGGGACCAGCCGATCCACGAATCGGACCTGCGGGACTGAGCGTTTGCAGGCAAGAAAAACCGGCCAGTCAAGGAAGTGGTAGGGGATCACCTCGCCGTTGGGGCATCAGGGGTACTTGCGTTTCTCCGGCGCCGGCGGGAAGTACTGGTACAGCCAGGTCTCGCTCAGGGTGCGGTCGTTGGTGCGGATGAACAGCCGCAGTTCCACCGGGTCCACGCTGTCGTTGGTGGGGTACCAGTCGAAGAGGATGCGGTAGCCCTTGATCTCGTCCAGCACCAGTACGCTGAAGTCCTTGACCTGGCCGTTGGAGGCGGTGACCACCGGCTCGATGCCGGTGCCCGCCGGCAGGCGATCGAGGCCGCCGCCGGTGAAGTCCACGGCGAAGCGCCGCGCCCAGACAGGCGGATAGTGTTCGCCCGGGGCCCAGCCCTCGACGAAGCCGCCCATGCCCGAACGGGTGGCGTGGACCCGCGCCAGGGGCGTGCCCACCGGCGGCAGGGCGCTCCAGTAGAGCTTGTAGCCGTAGTTCAGCGAGTCGCCGGCGGCCACCGGTTTCTTCGGCGTCCAGAAGGCCACGATGTTGTCCATGGTCTCGCCGGTGGTGGGGATCTCCAGCAGGTCGACGCTGCCTTCGCCCCAGGCGGTGGTGGGTTCGACCCACAGGCTCGGGCGACGGCTGTACCAGTCCACGGTGTCCTGGTAGCTGGCGAAGTCATGGTCGGTCTGCACCAGGCCGAAGCCTTTCGGGTCCTTGTCGGCGAAGGCGTTGAACTGCAGGGTCGCCGGGTTGTTCAGCGGCCGGCAGATCCATTCGCCGTTGCCGCGCCACATGGCCAGGCGGTCGGAGTCGTGGATCTGCGGGTGGATGGTGTCGCACATGCGCCGCTCGTGGGTGCCGCAGCTGAACATGCTGGTCATCGGCGCGATGCCCAGTTGCTCGATGGCGGTACGCGCATTGACGTGGGCATCGACCTCCATCACCACGCGCTCGGCCTGGCAGTCGATGTCGAAGCGGTAAGCACCGGTGGCGCTCGGCGAATCCAGCAGGGCATGGACCACGAAGCGGGTGCTGTCCTTGTCCGGGGTCTCGAACCAGAACTGGGTGAAGTCGGGGAACTCCTCGCGATGCTTGGCGTAGGTATCGATGGCCAGGCCCCGGGCCGAGAGGCCGTACTGGCCGGTGGCGTCCACCGCGCGGAAGTAGCTGGCGCCGAGGAACGACACCACGTCGTGTCTATCCAGCTCCGGCGCCTTGAACAGCTTGAACCCGGCGAAACCCAGGTCACCCTTGAGCTGCGAGGTATCGACGCGGGTGTTCTGGTAGTTGAACAGCGGCGGCCGGAAGTGCACCTCCCGCGACAGGCGGGTCTTGGGGTCGACGCTGTGCATGCGCACCGGCTGGCGAAAGCCCATGCCCACATGGAAGAACTGCACGTCGAGCTGGCCGTTCAGGTCATTCCACAGCGAGTGCCTGGCGTCGTACTGGATGGCGTTGAAGTCCTGCGGGGTCATCTGCGCCAAGGTCGGCGGCAGCACCTGCTTGGTGTCCACGTACGGCTTGGCGGCCAGTTGCTTGGCCTGGGCCTTGAGGCGCTCGAAGTCGAATGCCTGTGCCTCGCCATCGGCGGCGCCAGTGCCGGCCCAGGCTCGGGTAGCCAGGAGGCCGCTGGCCGAAAGGCCGGTATAGGCCGCCAGGGCCATGGACGCTTTGAGGAGATTCCTACGATGCATGGGTAAGCCTTGTACAGGGAAAGATCCGCAGCCGTTCTTGGCCGCTCGGGGGGATCGCGTGGATGAGGTCCGGCCATGCCGTTGGCCGAACCCGTCTGACCTTAAACAGATGCCGCGTAGAATAATCGGTTCGCCTGGGGCAGAAAAATGATTAGCTTGTGTCCATAGGTAACGACTTAACCAGCCCTAGGAAATTGCCCCATGCTGTGCCTGCGACCACTTGTCGAAGACGACATCGCCTTGCTCAAGACCATCGACCGTGCCGAACTCATCGATGAGTTCTACCGCCTGGAGGATGGAAGGCTGGTGCGTTATGCCCAGCATGAAGTGGTGACCGGTTGGCCAGCCGGGGAAGCCGAGCATGACGAAGTGATCTTGCAGCAGTGTTACCAGCGTGGCGGCTGGCTGCATGGGGCCTTCGACGACACCCGGCTGGTGGCGGCGGCGGTGGTGGACTGCCTGCCCATCGCCAGTGCCGGGCTGCAGCTGCGCCAGCTCAAGTTCCTGCATGTGAGCCAGGGTTGGCGCGGGCTTGGCCTGGGCCGACAATTGTTCGCCCTGGCCCGGGAGCAGGCCCTGGCCATGGGCGGCCAGGGCTTGTACGTGTCGGCCACGCCGTCGCGGCATACCGTGGATTTCTACCAGGGCCTGGGTTGCCAGTTGCTGGACGTCCCGGATCCGGAGCTGTTGCGCCTGGAGCCCGAGGACATTCACCTGTACCTGCGCCTGGCCTAAATCTGCCTGGGTTTGCCCCAGCTCGGCCAGGCGCCGATGGTCACCGCGCGCAGCAGCCATTCGCAGGGGCCGTACTGGTGATGGCGCAGCCACAGGGCGCTGAGCTGCATCTGCACCAGGTAGATGGCGATCACCACCGGCGGCAAGGCCAGCGGTGGCAAATGGTTGATCAACCCCAGCCCGTAACCGGTGAACAGCAGGCAGAGGATCAGCGATTGCAACAGGTAGTTACTCAGGGACATGCGCCCCAGGGGCGCCAGGCGCCGGCACAGGCGCTGGCCAAGGGATGAGTCGAAGGCCTTGAGCAGTAGCATGGCGTAGCTGGCCGAGAGCAAGGGCGCGGTCAACTGGCTGAGGCCATAGCCGATCAATTCCAGGCCACCACCCGGGGCATAAGCGGCCCAGTAGCCGTAGAGCAGGGCGCCGCCCAGGCCCAGGGGCAGGGTGAACGCCAGCAGCCATGGCAACCTGGGCCCGAAGCGATAGGGCGCCACCAGCAGCTCCTTGCGTCCGGCCACGTAGCCCAGCAGGAACATCGCCAGGGTGCTGGGGCCTTGCAGCAGCCACAGGGCCGAGGCGGTGTCCGACAGGTGCGAAGCGTTGTAGGCCAGGGTGTCCAGGGCACTGCCGCCCAGGGCCAGGTCCTTGAGCAGCGATTCACCGTCGGCCTTGCCTGTGTAGAGGCCGATCTCCAGCAGTTCGGCGCCCAGCAGCAGGAACATCAGCGCGCTGGCGATCACCAGCAGCAGCGCCAGCCTTGCGGCCCATTTGGCCGATAGCCCGCGCAGCGCCAGCAGGATCAAACCGAGCCAGGCATACAGCGAGAGGATCTCGCCATAGAACAGCAGCGCGCCGTGCACCAGGCCGATGACCAACAGGGCCAGTTGCCGGCGCAACATGCGTGGCACGAAGGACGCCCCCGAGCGTTCGGCGGAGCTCATCTGCAAGGTGAAACTGTAGCCGAACAGGAAGGAGAACAGCAGGTAGAACTTGGCCTCGAAGAGGACCGACACCAGCCAGCGCACCAGGTGATCGAGGGCGCTGGAATAGGCCGGGTTGCTGGTCGGCGCAGCGTAGTAGGGGTCGGCGAAGGACCAGATGTTCACTGCCAGGATGCCCAGCAGGGCGAATCCGCGCAGGGCGTCCACGTGCTGCAGGCGGGTCGGTGCCAGGCTTTCGGGTTGGGCCATGTTCAGTCTCCTTGCAGCAGATGTAGGGCCAGTTGCCTCAAGACCGGAGCCTGGGCCTGGGGAGAGAACTGTGGGTCGACGGCGATGCGGGTGAACAGCCCGTCGATCAGCGCGGCCAGCCAGGTGGCGGCCTGCTCGGCGCACAGTTGGGGCCGGGTCAGGCCTTGTGCGCTGGCCTGGCGTACCAGCGCCGCCAGGCCGTCGCGCAGCACCAGGTCGTTGTGCCGGGCGTGCCATGCGATGTCCAGGTCGCGATGGCTGAGGGCGGCGATTTCCAGGGCCAGGCCGGTGTAGTGCGGATCTTCGGCCAGTTGGCAGACGTGCTGGAGAAACCCCAGCAGGGCCGAAAGCGGTGCCTGCTCCAGCAACAACTGGTCCATGGCCTGCTGGATTTCCTGGCCTTCACGGGTGATCAACGCCAATAGCAGCGCTTGCTTGCTGGGGAAGTAGTGAAACAGGTTGCCGGCACTCATATCGGCCCGCAGGCAGATGTCCGCGGTGCGGGTGGCGGCATAGCCGCTTTCGGCGAAGCAGCGGGCAGCGGCATCGAGCAGCACGTTGCACCGGGCTTCTCGTTGCGCAAGGTTGGCGGGACGCATTCAATGGGCCTTTTAGTTAATTGAGCGGCCACTCAATTAACTCCGGCGCGCAGGTACCGGGCAATGCAATTCTTGTTAAAAAGCGTCAACGAGGCCCGGGACCGGCATCGGCCTGATCCCGGTTTCGAGGTCGTTCAGCCTTGCTGCCGGGCCGGCTCCGACAGGCACTGGACTGGCTGCTTGGGCAGTTGACCCTGGCTGGTGCTCCAGGTCAGGGGCGAGAGGCTGGGCAGGTAGTCGCGTTGCAGCGCTTGCTGGTAGCAGGCCACGGCCCGGTCCGGGTCCCTGGTGCCCCAGCGTCCGCTGGCCAGTGCGCTGCCGAGGGTGTTGTAGAGAACGCCTGCATCCAGCTTGCGCAGTGCCTGCATGACCACCGCTTCGGCCTTGATAGGGTCCTGGCAGCCTTCTTCCGGGCCATTGGCGTGCGGGTCGCAGTAGTACATGGACAGCATCAAGGCGGCCTCGGCGTCGCTCTGGGCGTAGGGCAGCAGCAACTCCTCCGGCTCCCCTGGCTTGAGTTCCGGGGCCATGCCCGAGTATCCCAGGCTCACCGCTTGTACGGCGGCATTGGCGGAACCGTGGCGGGCGGCATCCAGCAAGATGCGCTGGCCCAGTTCGAAGAAATAAGCGGTCAGCGGATACTGCTCGCGAGCACCGTAGTCCAGGAACAGCTCGGCCTTGCGTACCTGGCGCTGGACCTCGGTCTCGCCTGGCGGTGCCTTCTGGTCCAGCAGGTCGCCCATGGACCATTGCTCCACCCGGACCAGTTGCCAGCAGCTGTCCTTCTCGAAGACGAAGGCCTGGAGCACATCGCCCTGGGCGTCGTGCACCACCAGGGTCTGGTCTTCCCAGAAAGTCCGCAGGTCGCTCCGGGCCTGGGCCTGGGGGGCGAGCAGGGTCGGTTGCGGACGCTTGGCGCCGTACAGCTTGTGTCGGGTGGTGATTGCCCGGCCTCGTTCGTCATAGACCACGCGTTGCTCGACCATGGGCGAGCGGCTGAACGCTTGTTGCAACTCGGGGCTGCTGGCAAAGGCCTGGGCGAAGGTCGGCAGGTCCGCGGATGGGCATGCCACCGGTTCGGCGCGAAGGCCTTGGGCGGCGCAGGCGAGCACCAGGACCAGGGCGGCCAGGCCGTACTTGCGATCAATGGGCATGGGCCAGCTCCAGGCGCTCGAAGCGTTGGCACAGCCTTTGTGTCAGCCAGACGGCCAGCAGTGGCGGCACTGCGCTCAAGAAGCAGTAGACAGAGCCGCGTACCGGATTCTCGGGAAATAGTGCCCAGATATTGAACAGCACCAGGGCGGCCACCAGGCCCAGCTTGAACTTCCGATTGGGCAGCAGGGCCAGCAGGGCACTGACCAGGATCAGCAGGAAAAACGAGAATTGCGCCATCGGTTCCACCACCGCTGGATTGACCAGCTTGCGATACAGCGGGATGCCCCAGGCGTGGGCCAGGTAGAACAGCAGTACCGGCAGCGAGTGGACCGCCAGGCCGATGCCGATGCGGATGACTTGATCGCGGTTGCCGTGGTCGTGGTTCAGACGACGGGCTCGCTGGCGTTCCAGCGAGGCCTTGATGGGGGTATGACGGGACATGGCACGTCCTTACTGCCGGAGGTGTCTAGGAGGGCCGGTCATGGGCACCGGGGGTTCATGGCGGCGGATAGTGCCGCAACTCCAGGCGCTAATCCAGCGCGGCAAAGCGCTGCTGGCAAGACTGGGTGGACGCAACATCCAGAAGCATTATCGTCCCCTGGGACCGGGCACTTCTCTCTAGGCTTGCAGCCTCAGATGTCGACGTACACTCGTTTTTCCTGGGAGGTGGCAGATGAATACCCGTGGCTTGCTCGACCAACTCTTGAAATCGGGCCAGGAGCTTTTGCAGAACAAGGCAGGGGCGGTCCCGCAAGCCAAGCCCCAGGGCGATCCGGTGGGCCTGGGCGCCTTGCTTGGCGGCAAGACCGGCAACCTGGGCGGCTTGCTTTCCGGGGCTGGTGGCGGTGCGCTGGCCGCTGGGGCCATGGGCTTGTTGCTAGGCAACAAGAAGGCCCGCAACTTCGGCGGCAAGGCGCTGGCCTATGGTGGCCTGGCCGCGCTCGGGGTGCTGGCCTACAAGGCCTACGGCAACTGGCAGGCACAACAGGCTGGCGCACCGGGCAATGAGCCGCAGACCCTCGATCGCCTGCCGGCGCAGCAGGCCGAACAGCACAGCCAGGCGATCCTCAAGGCCCTGGTGGCGGCGGCCAAGGCCGATGGCCATGTGGATGAGCGCGAGCGGACGCTGATCGAAGGCGAGTTCAGCAAGCTGGACGATGATCCGCAGTTGCAGCGCTGGCTGCACGCCGAACTGAACAAACCGCTGGACCCGGCGGATGTGGCGCGGGCCGCCAGTACTGCGGAAATGGCCGCCGAGATGTACCTGGCCAGCCTGCTGTTGGTGGATGACCAGCACTTCATGGAAAAGGCCTACCTGGAGGAGCTGGCGCGCCAACTGCAGTTGGCACCGGGGCTCAAGGCCGAACTGGAACGGCAGGCACGCCAAGACGTGGCCTGAGGCAACGAACGGCCACGGATGGCGGTTTTGCCGAAGGAATTGCCGAAGTGCCCGTGCAGGGCGGGTGGGCCTGTGCAATATCGCTATCCAGGGCGGCTGAGCCCATTGAGCAAAAGTCCTGCCTGTGTCGTTAAACCACCCATAAACCCGGATCGTCCTCGGCTATACTCCCTCCATTTTTGAATGGGTTCGAGGGCTGGCTGTGAAGAACTGGACGTTGCGCCAACGCATTTTGGCGAGCTTTGCGGTGATCATCACCATCATGCTGCTGATGGTCGTCGTCTCGTACTCGCGGCTGTTGAAGATCGAGGCCGGAGAGGAGCGCATGCGTTCCGATGCCATCCCGGGGGTCTATTTCAGTTCGATGATCCGTGGCTCGTGGGTCGACAGCTACTTGCGTACCCAGGCCATTCTCGGCCTGGACGAGGGCAAGGGGGTCACGGCGCAGGACGAGGCCGACTTCAAGGGTTTCGAACAGCGCCTGCAGAAGTACATGGCCAGCTATAAGGAAACCCTTCGTGGAGAGAGCGACCTAAGGGAGTTCAACGAGTTCGAAACGCACCATCAGAACCTCCTCGCTATCCTCGTCAACATTCTGGACCTGCATCGGCGTAACCAGAATGCCGAAGCCATCCGCCTGTTCAATGAACAAATGACCCCCACCTGGGTTGCCGGCCGGATGAAGCTCAACGAAATCATCGAAGAGAACAAGGGCGTGGCCGATTCGGCCGCCGCGCAGATCGATGACGCGGTGCTTGCCGCCAAGGTCAGCATGGGGGGTTCGCTGCTGGTGGCGATCCTGGCGGCCGGCCTGTGCGGCCTGTTGCTGATGCGGGCGATCATGTCGCCGATGAAGCGTATCGTCGACATCCTGGAAATCATGCGCACCGGCGACCTGAGCGGTCGCTTGAACCTGGAGCGCAAGGACGAGTTCGGCGCGGTGGAAACCGGCTTCAACGACATGATGAGCGAACTGGCGAGCCTGGTATCCCAGGCACAGCGCTCGTCGGTGCAGGTCACCACCTCGGTGACCGAGATCGCCGCCACGTCCAAGCAGCAGCAGGCCACGGCCACCGAGACCGCTGCCACCACCACCGAGATCGGCGCCACCTCGCGGGAAATCGCCGCTACTTCGCGGGACCTGGTGCGCACCATGACCGAAGTCTCCAGTGCCGCCGACCAGGCCTCGGTGCTCGCCGGCTCGGGCCAGCAGGGGCTGGCGCGGATGGAAGACACCATGCATTCGGTGATGGGCGCGGCGGATCTGGTGAATGCCAAGCTGGCGATCCTCAACGAGAAGGCCGGCAACATCAACCAAGTGGTGGTGACCATCGTCAAGGTTGCCGACCAGACCAACCTGCTGTCGCTCAACGCCGCTATCGAAGCGGAGAAAGCCGGCGAGTACGGGCGCGGTTTTGCCGTGGTGGCCACGGAAGTGCGGCGCCTGGCGGACCAGACGGCGGTCGCGACCTATGACATCGAGCAGATGGTTCGCGAGATCCAGTCGGCGGTGTCGGCAGGCGTCATGGGCATGGACAAGTTCTCCGAGGAGGTCCGTCGCGGCATGGCCGAAGTGCAGCAGGTGGGCGAGCAGCTGTCGCAGATCATCCACCAGGTTCAGGCCCTGGCGCCTCGGGTACTGATGGTCAACGAAGGCATGCAGGCCCAAGCCACCGGCGCCGAGCAGATCAACCACGCGCTGGTGCAGTTGGGCGATGCCAGCAGCCAGACCGTCGAGTCCCTGCGCCAGGCCAGCTTCGCCATCGATGAGCTGAGCCAGGTGGCCGTGGGACTGCGTGGCGGCGTTTCGCGTTTCAAAGTCTGATGGACGAACTCGCGCACAAGCGCCATGGCGCTGCCGGGGCCAAGAGCGTCCTGTTCCTGGTCTTTCGCATCGGCGATGAGCGCTATGCGCTGCGCGCCCTGGACGTGGTGGAGGTGTTGCCGCGCCTGCAGCTCAAGCCGATTGCCCAGTCCCCGGCCTGGGTGGCCGGGGTTTTCGCTTACCGCGGCGTGGTGGTCCCGGTCGTCGACCTGTGCCAGCTGACCTTCGGCCGTCCGGCACAACAGCGCACCAGCACGCGGCTGGTGCTGGTGCACTATCACGGCGCTGCCGGGCAACCGGCCCGGGTACTGGGGCTGTTGCTGGAGCAGGCCAACGACACCTTGCGCTGCGACCCGGCGCGGTTCCAGCCCTATGGCCTGGACAACTCCCAGGCACCCTACCTGGGACCGGTGCTGGAGGATGAGCAGGGCCTGCTGCAGTGGGTGCGGGTCGACGACCTGCTGGGAGCGCCGGTCCGCGACCTGCTGTTTCCCAATCCGCCGCTGGACCCGGCCGCGCTCGAGGAGCCTCGATGAGCGGCGAACAGCGGTTCTTCGATTTCCTCAAGGAGCGCATCGGCCTGGACGTCGCTTCGGTGGGGCCGGCGATCATCGAGCGGGCGCTGCGTCAGCGCTGCAATGCCTTGTATATCCATGGCAGCGACGAGTACTGGCAGCGGCTGCAGGGCTCGCGGGAAGAACAGCAGGCCCTGATCGAGGCGGTGATCGTTCCCGAGACCTGGTTCTTCCGTTATCCGGAATCCTTCTCCACCCTGGTCAAGCTGGCCGCTGCACGCCTGGCCCAGCTCAAGGGCCTGCGTGGCCTGCGCTTGTTGAGCCTGCCCTGTTCCACTGGCGAGGAGCCCTATTCGATCGCCATGGCCCTGCTGGATGGCGGCCTGGCGCCCCATCAGTTCAAGATCGACGGCCTGGACGTCAGTCCGTTGTCGGTGGAGCGCGCCAAGAGCGCGGTCTACGGCAAGAATTCCTTCCGCGGTCACGACATTGGCTTTCGTGAGCGACATTTCGTCGCCGAGGGCGAGCGCTATCGCCTGAGCGAGCGGGTTCGCGAGCAGGTGCGTCTGCAAGTGGGCAATGTAATGGACCCCGGGTTGCTGGCTTCCGAGCCAGCCTTCGACTTCGTCTTTTGCCGCAACCTGCTGATCTATTTCGACCAGCCGACCCAGCGCCAGGTGTTCGAGGTGCTCAAGCGCCTGACCCATGAGGAGGGCGTGTTGTTCATCGGTCCGGCCGAGGGCAGCCTGCTGGGTCGCCTGGGCATGCGCTCGATCGGCATTCCCCAGTCCTTCGCCTTCAGGCGTCACAACGAACCCGAACCGGTGCCGATGCTGGCGCAACCGATGCCGCCGCCGCTGCCGATCCCGCCTCGCCATATCGTGCCGCCGGCGCCACGCCAGCGTCCTTTCGCCAGCCGCTTGGCAGCGTTGCCGACGGAGGAGCCCGTGCCGCCCGCCAGCGGTGCCGCCAGCCTGCTGGCCAGCATCGCCACGCTGGCCAACGAGGGCAGGAGCGCCGAGGCCCGCGCTGCCTGCGAGCGCTACCTGCGCCAGCATGAGCCGGCGGCCCAGGTGTTCTACTGGCTGGGCCTGCTCAGCGATGTCTGCGGCAACGCCATGGAGGCCCAGGGTTTCTACCGCAAGGCTTTGTACCTGGAGCCGCAGCACCCCGAGGCCCTGGCCCACCTGGCGGCGTTGCTGGCCTCCCAGGGCGATGCGGCTGCCGCCCAACGATTGCAGGAGCGCGCCGCCCGCAGCGCACGCACCGCCGACAGTGAGTTGAAACGATGAGCCATCCCTATTCGTTGGACGTGACCCGTGAAGATGCGCAGGTCATCGATGACTGTTGGAATCGCATCGGTATCCATGGCGACAAGTCCTGTGCACTGCTGGCCGAGCACATCCATTGCCGCAACTGTGCGGTGTACTCGGCTGCCGCCACGCGCCTGCTGGACCGTTATTCGCTGCGCCAGCAAGACCGCGAACGCTCGGTGGCCGAGGAAACCGACAGCGATGTGGCCAGCTGTTCGTTGTTGATGTTCCGTCTTGGCGAGGAATGGCTGGGGTTGCCTACCCGCTGTCTGTTGGAAGTGGCGCCGCAGCAGGCGATCCATTCCCTGCCGCACCAGCGCTCACGAGCTTTGCTGGGGGTAGCCAATGTCCGCGGGGCATTGGTGGCCTGCCTGTCGTTGACCGAGTTGCTGGGGCTCGACAGCACGCCTGCGACAGCCTCCAGTGCCCGGGTGATGCCGCGGATGCTGATCATCGGCGCCGCAGGCGGCCCCGTGGTGGCTCCGGTGGATGAGGTGCTTGGTATCCATGCCATCGAGGAGCACATCCTCGACAACGCTTCGGCCTCCGGTGACCAGGCCAGTGCCAAATACACTCGTGGCGTGTTGCAATGGCAAGGGCGCAGCGTGCGCTTGCTGAATGAAGAGCAATTGCTCTCGGCCGTGACCCGGAGCCTGACATGACACCTGACCAAATGCGTGACGCCTCGTTGCTGGAACTGTTCAGCCTGGAGGCCGAGGCCCAGACCCAGGTGCTCAGCGCCGGGCTGCTGGCCCTGGAGCGCAACCCGACCCAGGCCGACCAGCTGGAGGCTTGCATGCGCGCGGCCCATTCCCTCAAGGGCGCGGCCCGGATCGTCGGGGTCGATGCCGGTGTCAGCGTTGCCCATGTCATGGAGGATTGCCTGGTCAGTGCCCAGGAAGGGCGCCTTTATCTGCAACCCGAGCACATCGATGCCTTGCTCCAGGGCACCGACCTGCTGATGCGCATCGCCACTCCGGGCGGTGCCGAGCTCGTGGCCCCGGATATCCAGGCCTATGTGGCGCTGATGGAGCGCTTGTTGACCCAGGGACCTGGCGCGCCGCAGCGGGCAGCGCCTGGGGTGCCGGCGCCTGTTGCGGCGGGCATGCCGGAGCTACTGCTCGAGCCCAGGCCGCAGATGCCGGAGCCGGCGCTGGCCGACCCCGAGCCTTACGCGCAGGCGTCCGACGAGCCTGCCGCGGAGCCGGTCCCGGGCCTGCGCCGTGGCCGAAGGGTTACCGATGGCGGTGAGCGGGTGCTGCGGGTCACCGCCGAGCGCCTCAACAGCCTGCTGGATCTGTCCAGCAAGTCCTTGGTGGAAACCCAGCGGCTCAAGCCATACCTGGCCACCCTGCAGCGTCTCAAGCGGATCCAGAGCAACAGCCTGGCGGCTCTGGAGAATCTCAACTTGCATCTGAAGGAGCATGCCCTGGGCCTTGAGGCCCAGGAGGCCCTGGCGGATGCGCGGCGGTTGTTGGCCGAGTCCCAGCAACTGCTGGCGGAAAAGACCGCCGAGCTCGATGAGTTCGGCTGGCAGGCCAGCCAGCGCGCCCAGGTGCTCTACGACACGGCCCTGGCCTGCCGGATGAGGCCCTTCGCCGATGTGCTGGGCGGCCAGGCCCGCATGGTCCGGGACCTGGGGCGCAGCCTGGGCAAGCAGGTGCGCCTGGAGATCGAGGGTGAAAAGACCCAGGTCGACCGCGACGTGCTGGAAAAACTCGAGGCACCTTTGACCCATCTGTTGCGCAATGCCGTCGACCACGGCATCGAGCTGCCCGAGCAGCGCTTGCTGGCGGGCAAGCCGGCCGAAGGGGTGATTCGCCTGCGGGCCTCGCACCAGGCGGGGTTGCTGGTGCTGGAGTTGAACGACGATGGGCATGGCGTGGACCTGGAGCGGTTGCGCCTGAGCATCGTCGAGCGTCATCTATCGCCGGCCGAGACTGCCGCCCAGCTCAGCGAGGAGGAACTGTTGACCTTCCTGTTCCTGCCGGGTTTCAGCCTGCGGGACAAGGTCACGGAAGTTTCCGGCCGGGGTGTCGGCCTGGATGCGGTGCAGCACATGGTGCGCCAATTGCGCGGGGCGGTGGTGCTGGAACAGGTTACCGGCCAGGGCAGCCGCTTCCACCTTGAAGTGCCGTTGACCTTGTCGGTGGTACGCAGCCTGGTAGTGGAAGTGGGGGGCGAAGCCTATGCCTTCCCGCTGGCCCATATCGAGCGCATGCGCGATCTGGAGCCGGAGGACATCGTCCAGGTGGAGGGGCGCCAGCATTTCTGGCACGAGGGCCGGCATGTCGGCCTGGTGGCGGCCAGTCAGCTGTTGCAGCGGCCGGCGGCCCAGGATGGCGCTGCGACCTTGAAGGTGGTGGTGATCCGCGAGCGCGAGGCCATGTACGGCATCGCCGTGGAGCGCTTCATCGGCGAGCGGACCCTGGTGGTGCTGCCGCTGGACGAGCGCCTGGGAAAGATCCAGGACATTTCCGCCGGTGCCTTGCTGGATGACGGCCGGGTGGCGTTGATCGTCGATGTCGAGGACATGCTGCGCTCGGTGGACAAGCTGCTCGACACCGGTCGCCTGGAGCGCATCGCCCGGCATCATCAGCAGCATGCCCAGGCTGCGCGCAAGCGCATCCTGGTGGTCGACGACTCGCTGACGGTGCGCGAATTGCAGCGCAAGCTGCTGATCAATCGCGGCTATGACGTGGCCGTGGCCGTAGACGGCATGGACGGCTGGAACGCCCTGCGCTCGGAGAACTTCGACCTGCTGATCACCGACATCGACATGCCGCGGATGGATGGGATCGAGTTGGTCACGCTGCTGCGTCGCGATAATCGCTTGCAGTCGTTGCCGGTGATGGTGGTGTCCTACAAGGATCGTGAGGAAGACCGGCGTCGTGGGCTGGATGCCGGTGCCGACTATTATCTAGCCAAGGCCAGTTTCCATGACGACGCCCTGCTGGATGCGGTGGTGGAACTGATTGGAGGTGCGCGGGCATGAAGATAGCGATAGTCAATGACATGCCCATGGCGGTGGAGGCGCTGCGCCGGGCGCTGGCCTTCGACCCCAGCCACGAGGTGGTGTGGGTCGCCACCAACGGCGCGGAAGCGGTGCAGTACTGCGCCGAGCTGACTCCGGACCTGATCCTGATGGACCTGATCATGCCGGTGATGGATGGGGTCGAGGCCACGCGGCGGATCATGGCCGAGTCGCCCTGCGCCATCGTGATCGTCACCGTCGACCGCCAGCAGAACGTGCACCGGGTGTTCGAGGCCATGGGCCATGGTGCCCTGGATGTGGTCGATACGCCGGCGTTGGGGGCGGGCAACGCCCAGCAGGCGGCGGCGCCGTTGCTGCGCAAGATCCTCAATATCGGCTGGCTGATCGGCCAGAGCGGCAGCCGCGTGCGCTCCGCGCCGCACCCCCTGCGCAACGGCGTGGCGCGCCGGAGCCTGGTGGCCATCGGTTCCTCCGCCGGCGGGCCGGCAGCCCTGGAGGTGTTGCTCAAAGGCTTGCCAAAGGACTTTCCGGCCGCCATCGTGCTGGTCCAGCATGTCGACCAGGTGTTCGCCGCAGGCATGGCCGAGTGGCTCAGCAGTGCATCGGGATTGCCAGTGCGCCTGGCCCGGGAGGGGGAACCGCCACTGAGCGGTACGGTACTGTTGGCGGGCACCAATCATCACATCCGCCTGTTGAAGAACGGCACGCTGGCCTATACCGCCGAGCCGGTGAACGAGATCTATCGACCCTCCATCGACGTATTTTTTGAAAGTGTCGCCAGTTATTGGAACGGCGATGCGGTGGGCGTGTTGCTGACGGGCATGGGCCGGGATGGTGCCCAGGGCTTGAAGCTGATGCGCGATCAGGGTTATCTGACCATCGCCCAGGACCAGAACAGTAGTGCGGTGTATGGCATGCCCAAGGCGGCCGCTGCCATCGGCGCCGCCGCAGAAATTCGCCCACTGGACAAGATCGCTCCACGTTTGCTGGAGATATTCGCCAAATGACTGATAAACGCAGCTGTCCTGGCCGGGTAGCATTTCAGGTGACCACCCATGAATGATTTACAGCTCGACGAATTCAAGACCGACGAAAACGCCGCCATGGTGTTGCTGGTCGATGACCAGGCCATGATCGGCGAGGCGGTTCGGCGTGGGTTGGCGAATGAGGAAAACATCGACTTCCACTTCTGCGCCGATCCGCACCAGGCCATTGCCCAGGCGATCCGCATCAAGCCCACGGTGATCCTCCAGGACCTGGTGATGCCGGGCCTGGACGGCCTGACCCTGGTGCGCGAGTACCGCAACCACCCGGCAACGCAGAACATCCCGATCATCGTCCTGTCCACCAAGGAAGACCCGCTGATCAAGAGCGCGGCCTTCGCCGCCGGGGCCAACGACTACCTGGTCAAGCTGCCGGACAACATCGAGCTGGTGGCGCGCATCCGCTACCACTCGCGCTCCTACATGACCCTGTTGCAGCGGGACGCCGCCTACCGGGCGCTGCGGGTCAGCCAGCAGCAGTTGCTGGATACCAACCTGGTGCTGCAGCGCCTGATGAACTCCGATGGCCTGACCGGGCTGTCCAACCGCCGGCACTTCGACGAGTACCTGGAGCTGGAATGGCGCCGGGCCATGCGTGAGCAGACCCAACTGTCGCTGCTGATGATCGACGTCGACTATTTCAAGACCTACAACGATACCTTCGGCCACCTGGAGGGCGACGAAGCCCTGCGCAAGGTGGCCGCGGCGATCCGCGAGGCCAGCAGCCGGCCATCCGACCTGCCGGCGCGCTACGGCGGCGAGGAGTTCGTGCTGGTGCTGCCCAATACCTCGCCGGGTGGCGCGCGCCTGGTAGCCGAAAAGCTGCGCCAGACCGTCGAGGCCCTGAAGATCCCCCATATCGCGCCGGTGGAAGGGGCCAGCCTGACCATCAGCATCGGCCTGTCGACCATGACCCCGCAGCCCAACAGCCACTGCCGGCAGTTGATTTCGGCGGCGGACAAGGGCTTGTACCTGGCCAAGAACAATGGGCGCAATCAGGTGGGGATCGAGTGAAAAAAGCCGGATCGGCCGCCTTGAGGCGCCAAGCGGGCTGCCGCCATTCTGTGATTCCGTTATAATCGCCGGCTTTCAAAAGTTCGCCAACGAGTGCTGCCATCCATGGAAATCAACCCGATCCTGAACACCATCAAGGACCTGACCGAGCGTTCCCAGTCCATTCGGGGGTATCTTTGACTACGATCACAAGCATGACCGCCTGATCGAAGTCAACCGCGAGCTGGAAGACCCCAACGTCTGGAACAAGCCCGAGTACGCCCAGGCCTTGGGACGCGAGCGCTCCATGCTGGCACAGGTCGTCGAGACCCTGGACAAGCTGTCCGGTGGCCTGGCCGACTGCAAGGACTTGCTCGACATGGCCGTCGAAGAGAATGACGAAGGCGCCGTGAGCGACGTCGAGACCGAGCTGCAGGGCCTGGAAGAAGCGCTGGCCCAGCTTGAGTTCCGTCGCATGTTCAGTGGCGAGATGGACATGAACAACGCCTACCTGGACATCCAGGCCGGCTCCGGCGGCACCGAGGCCCAGGACTGGGCCAACATCCTGCTGCGCATGTACCTGCGTTGGGCCGACAAGCGCGGCTTCGATGCCACCATCATGGAACTGTCCGAGGGTGATGTCGCCGGTATCAAGGGCGCCACCGTGCACATCAAGGGCGAGTACGCCTTCGGCTGGCTGCGTACCGAGATCGGCGTGCACCGCCTGGTGCGCAAGAGCCCGTTCGACTCCGGCGCGCGCCGCCACACTTCGTTCTCGGCGGTATTCGTCTCGCCCGAGATCGACGACAAGGTCGAGATCGAGATCAACCCGTCCGACCTGCGCATCGATACCTATCGCTCCTCCGGCGCCGGCGGCCAGCACGTGAACACCACCGACTCGGCGGTACGGATCACCCACGTACCGACCAACACCGTGGTCAGCTGCCAGAACGAACGCTCCCAGCACGCCAACAAGGACACCGCCATGAAGATGTTGCGGGCCAAGTTGTACGAGCTGGAGATGCAGAAGCGCAATGCCGCCTCGCAAGCCCTGGAAGACAGCAAGTCGGACATCGGCTGGGGCCACCAGATCCGTTCCTACGTACTGGATGACTCACGCATCAAGGACCTGCGTACCGGCGTCGAGCGCAGCGACTGCCAGAAGGTCCTGGACGGCGACCTCGACCAGTACCTGGAAGCGAGCCTCAAGCAGGGGCTGTAAACCGCACACCACCGCCGCGATACCGGCCATTGCCGGTATCGTGCGCCCTGCCCGACAGGGGCAATGAACACCTGATGGAAAGAATGACGACATGAGCGACCTCAAGACCGAAGCGCAAGACCTGCAACAGGAAGAAAACGCCCTGATCGCCCTGCGCAAGGAAAAACTTGCCGCGGAGCGTGCCAAAGGCAATGCCTTCCCCAACGACTTCCGTCGCGACAGCTACTGCAACGACCTGCAGAAACAGTACGCGGACAAGACCAAGGAAGAGCTGGAAGCAGCGGCGATCCCGGTCAAGGTGGCAGGTCGCATCATGCTCAACCGTGGCTCGTTCATGGTCATCCAGGACATGACCGGCCGCATCCAGGTCTACGTCAACCGCAAGACCCTGGCGGAAGAAACCCTGGCCGCCGTCAAGACCTGGGACCTGGGCGACATCATCAGCGCCGAAGGCACCCTGGCCCGTTCCGGCAAGGGCGACCTGTACGTCGAGATGACCAACGTGCGCCTGCTGACCAAGTCGCTGCGCCCGCTGCCGGACAAGCACCATGGCCTGACCGACACCGAGCAGCGCTACCGCCAGCGCTACGTCGACCTGATGGTCAACGAGGAAACCCGCCACACCTTCCGCGTGCGTTCGCAAGTGATCTCGCACATCCGCAAGTTCCTCATCGAGCGCGACTTCCTCGAAGTCGAGACGCCGATGCTGCAGACCATCCCGGGCGGCGCCGCGGCCAAGCCGTTCGAAACCCACCACAACGCCCTGGACATGGCCATGTTCCTGCGTATCGCGCCGGAGCTGTACCTCAAGCGCCTGGTGGTGGGTGGCTTCGAGAAAGTGTTCGAGATCAACCGCAACTTCCGTAACGAAGGCGTCTCGACTCGTCACAACCCCGAGTTCACCATGCTCGAGTTCTACCAGGCCTATGCCGACTACCGCGACAACATGGACCTCACCGAGGAACTGTTCCGCGAGCTGGCGCAGCTGGTCCTGGGTAGCACCGACGTGCCGTACGGCGACAAGGTGTTCCACTTCGGCGAACCGTTCGCCCGCCTGTCGGTGTTCGATTCGATCCTCAAGTACAACCCCGAGCTGACTGCTGCCGACCTGCAGGACGTCGACCGCGCCCGCGAGATCGCCAAAAAGGCCGGCGCCAAGGTGCTGGGCCACGAAGGCCTGGGCAAGCTGCAGGTGATGATTTTCGAAGAGCTGGTGGAGCACAAGCTGGAGCAGCCGCACTTCATCACCGAGTACCCGTTCGAAGTGTCGCCGCTGGCCCGTCGCAACGACGAAAACCCGGCTGTTACCGACCGTTTCGAGCTGTTCATCGGTGGCCGCGAGATCGCCAACGCCTACTCCGAGCTCAACGATGCCGAGGACCAGGCCGAGCGCTTCCTGGCCCAGGTGGCCGAGAAGGACGCCGGTGACGACGAAGCCATGCACTACGATGCCGACTTCGTCCGCGCCCTGGAATACGGCATGCCGCCGACCGCTGGTGAAGGCATCGGCATCGACCGCCTGGTGATGTTGCTGACCAACTCGCCGTCGATCCGCGACGTGATCCTGTTCCCGCACATGCGGCCGCAAGCCTAAGATGTCGTGAACAAGAAGCCGCCTTCACCAGGCGGCTTTTTATTGTCTGGTTGGAACTGACGTACCGCTTTTGATTCTGTGTGACTGATAAGGGGAATACCTGTCGTGAACCGTGCAATTGCTCAAGAAGGTGCAGCTGGCATCGCCACCGCGGTGGCTGAAAGTGTTCAGTACCAAGGCCGCAAGGCCAGCCGCCAGGGCAGTGAACAACGCCGACAGGAGATCCTCGATGCCGCCATGCGCATCGTCGTGCGTGATGGCGTGCGGGCCGTGCGCCATCGCGCGGTAGCCGCCGAGGCCGGTGTGCCGCTATCGGCCACCACTTATTACTTCAAGGATATCGATGACCTGCTCACCGATACCTTCGCCCAATATGTCGAACGCAGCGCGGCATTCATGGCCAAGCTGTGGGCCAACAATGAAGGGCTGCTGCGGGAAATGGTCGCCTATGGCGACGGCAGCCCGGCGTGCCGCTCGCAACTGGCCGACGATATCGCGCGGATGACCGCCGACTATGTGCAGCGCCAGCTCAGTACCCGCCGCGAGCACCTGATGGCCGAGCAGGCATTCCGCCAGGAAGCGCTGCTCAATCCGCGCCTGGCGCAATTGGTGCGCTCGCACCAGCAGATCTTGCTACAGGGCACGTGCCAGTTCTTCCAGGTCCTGGGGTCGCGCGAGCCACAGCAGGATGCCAAGGTGTTGACGTCTATAATCGGCCGAATGGAATATCAGGGCCTGCTCAACGATGCCGAGCCCCTGGCCGAAGAGGAAATGCTCGGCATCCTGACCCGCTACATGCATCTGGTGCTGGCCTCCGTATGAGGTAGCAGTCCCGGCCGGGAACGGATCGACCGGGCACCAGGTCAATTCAGGACCGACGAGGTCTTCGTCGCAGCGGTGCGCGTTCAGCGGGCCGCCAGTAACAGCTTCGAGCGATTCAACAGAGGGAATTTCCGGTGGACGATTACCAGCAGACGATACGCACCTTGTCCGATCGCATAGTGCTGGCGCAGACA
Source organism: Pseudomonas sp. MSSRFD41 (assembly GCF_014230245.1). Classification (NCBI taxonomy): domain Bacteria; kingdom Pseudomonadati; phylum Pseudomonadota; class Gammaproteobacteria; order Pseudomonadales; family Pseudomonadaceae; genus Pseudomonas; species Pseudomonas sp. MSSRFD41. The sequence continues at coordinate 91,040 of NZ_JACKZK010000013.1, forward strand.
CCGATCCGCGTACTGGACGCAGTGAAGTGGGACGAGAGCATCCGCAAAGGTTTTCTCAAGGCCAAGGGCAAGGAAATGCCGGCGGTGGACCGCGCCTATTACGAAGGCCGCCCGCTGTCCTTCGACTCCGGCGCGGTGAAGCTGGAATTCCAGAACATCGAGCGCGACATCACTCGCCAACTGGGCCAGTTCAACCCGGTGGGGCAGATCATGCGCCGCATGTGCAAGGAATACCGCATGGTGGTGCGCATGCTCGAGGCCCGGGGCACCGGTGACTTCGGCCTGATCTCCCAGGAGCTGTACGGCGCCGCCTCGGATGCCTTCCATGCCGGCGACCCGACCCTGGCGGACCTCGGCCTGATGATGTCCGACTACCTGAACAACATCGACGGCCGTGGCGACCTCAAGGACGAGCCCAAGACCCTGAGCGCCAAGGACGCGGTGAGCCTGCTGCAGGGCCGGCTGAACAAGGTCTTCGGCGAGGCCGAGGAAACCATCCGGGTCTTCGAGTCCGACGGTATCGTCGCCGATGCGGCGGCGGGCGCCGACTACATCAAGATCCGCAGCGATGCGATGTTCAACGACCGCGACGTAAGGGCGCTGGAAGTCCACGAAGGGCTGGTGCACGTAGGCACCACCCTGAACGGCCTGAACCAGCCGATCTGCACCTTCCTGGCCAAGGGCCCGCCCTCGTCGACGGTGACCCAGGAGGGGCTGGCGATCCTCATGGAAATCATCACCTTCGCCTCCTACCCCAGCCGCCTGCGCAAGCTGACCAACCGTACCCGGGCCATCCACATGGTGGAGGAGGGGGCGGATTTTCTGCAGGTGTTCGAGTTCTTCCGCGAACAGGGTTTCGAGATGGCCGAGAGCTATGGCAACGCCAGCCGGGTGTTCCGTGGTTCGGTGCCCACAGGGCTGCCTTTCACCAAGGACTTGTCCTATCTCAAGGGCTTCATCATGGTTTACAACTACATTCAGCTCGCCGTGCGCAAGGGCAAGCTGGAGCAGGTGCCACTGCTGTTCTGCGGCAAGACCACCCTGGAAGACATGCGTACCTTGCGCCAGCTGGTGGACGAAGGGATGGTGGTGGCGCCCAAGTACCTGCCCGAGCAGTTCCGCGACATGAACGCCCTGTCGGCATGGATGTGCTTCTCCAACTTCCTCAACCACCTGAGCCTGGACCGGATCGAGGCCGACTACTCCAACATCCTTTGATTGCAGCCGGGGGGCGCACATGGACGTATCCACAGATATCCGCAGCCGCCACGGGTTGCTTCAGCAGGCGCTGCCATCGATGCCGGATTGCGCCTCGGCGCAATACCGAGCGGGGAATCGCGGGTGAGCCGACTATTCAAGTGTTGCGCGGTACTTGCCCTGTTGCTGGGCCTGCACGGTTGCAGTTCGCTGCTGTTCTATCCCGAGCCGGGCCTGCCCTTCACCCCCGAGCGGGCCAAGCTCGAATACCGTGACGTCACCCTGACCACCGCCGACGGCCTCAAGCTCCATGCCTGGTGGTTGCCGGCCAAGGCCGGGGTGCCGGTCAAGGGCACGGTGCTGCACCTGCATGGCAATGGCGGCAACCTGGCCTGGCACCTGGGCGGCAGCTGGTGGCTGCCGGAACAGGGTTACCAAGTGTTGTTGCTGGACTATCGCGGCTACGGCTTGTCCGAGGGCGAACCCACCCTGCCGGCGATCTACCAGGACCTGGACAGCGCCTTCGCCTGGCTGGACCAGGCCCCCGAGGTCCAGGGCAAGCCACTGGTGGTCCTCGGCCAGAGCCTGGGCGGTGCGCTGGCCATCCACTACCTGGTGGAGCATCCCGAACGCCAGGCCCGGCTCAAGGCCATCGTTTTCGACGGCGTGCCGGCCAGTTATCGTGATGTCGGGCGCTACGCCCTGAGCACTTCCTGGTTGACCTGGCCCTTGCAGGTGCCGCTGTCCTGGCTGGTCCCGGATGGCGATAGCGCGATCCATTCCATGGCGCGCCTGACCGGGGTGCCGAAACTGATCTACCACAGCCTCGACGACCCGCTCGTCCCCCTGTCCAATGGCATCCGCCTGTATCAAGCTGCGCCGCCGCCGCGAGTCCTGCAACTGACCCGCGGCGACCATGTGCAGACTTTCGCCGATCCGACCTGGCGCAGCGTGATGCTGCGCTACCTCGACGATCCGCGGCATTTCGACGGGTTGCGCCGCCTGGGGGAAATCCCCAACTACCCGACGCCCCCCAATTCAGCAGTTGAACCTCCAGAGAGTCCGCAATGAGTGAAGAACGTAACGTCCTGCCAATGATCATCACCGGTATCTGCAGCATCATCGGTACCGTGGCCTGCCTGTGGTACTACGGCTACCTGCATTTCGCCAAGCCGGAGGATGCGTTGCTGCTCAACGACTTCACCATGCTCAAGACCATTCCCGGGGAGGACTACAAGATTTCCCTCAAGCCGGCAGCGCAGGTGGCCCAATGCGTGGATGGCGTGCTGGTGCTGTTCGATACCCAGCAGAAGGGCCTGACCGGTGTGTTGGTCGACAATAAGAAGCAGGCGGTGCGCTGCATGGGCCAGGAAACCCCGCAACTGGTGCAGTGAGCCCCCAGGCCCCGGGCCTGTTTCAACCAGGCATGAAAAAACGCCGCGGACCCAGGTCCGCGGCGTTTTGTTTTCCCGGCCCGTCTAGGCCGGGGGCCAGCATCAGCGGATCGTGGAGCGAGGAGCCACTGGCTGGTTGTCGTTGGAAATGGTCACTTCCACGCGGCGGTTCATGGCCCGGCCGGAAACGCTGCCGTTATCGGCTACCGGATATTCCTTGCCATAACCCTGGGAGACGATGCGCGCTGGGTCGATACCCATGCGGATCAGGGCCATCTGTACCGAGCCGGCGCGGCGCTCGGACAGCGACTGGTTGTAGGAGTCGCTGCCGGTGCTGTCGGTGTAGCCCTCGACGATCACCTTGCGGTCCGGATTCTGCTGGAGGAACTGGGCCAGCTTGTTGATGTTGGCCAGGCCGGCGGGCTTGAGGTCCGACTTGTTGAGGGCAAACAACACGTCGCCGAAGGTCACCAGGGTGCCGCGATCGGTCTGCTTGGCGTTGAGGCTGGCCTGCAGCTGCTTGATCTGCGCGTCGCGGGCATCGAGGATGGCGCGGGCACGCTGGTCGCCAGCGTCCTTGAGCTTGATCTCGGCGGTACGCAGGGCAATGGTTTCCTTGGCTACTTCAACCCGCTGATTGGTCAGGTAGGCCAATTGGTCGACTTTCTTCTCGTTCTCCTTGTCCAGGTAGGCTTTGTCGGCCTTGTTCATCCAGTCGGCGGCGTCCTTGGTTTCCAGGGCGGCGAGCTTGCTGGCCTGTGGGTTGGCTTGCAGGGCCGAGAAGTTGGTCCGGGCGTTTTCCAGGTTGGCGTTAGGCGGGGTGGAGCAGGCCGCCAGGGCTACGCTCATGGCCAGCAGGGCAGGGATCATCAGTTGTTTGCGCATAGTGTTCGTCCTTTCAATCGATTACGAGTACGTGGGAATCGGCGGCGGCTTACTGCACGCTGCGCATACCTTCCTGACGCAGTTCCTGAACGCCTTTCTGGGAGTCCTTCAGCGCCTGCTCGGCCTTGGCGGCCTGGGCCTTGCGCTCGGCGACCCGGGCGTCCCACTCGGCCTGTTCAGCCAGGCGCCGAGCCTCGTCGTAGTTCTTGTCGTGCATGGCGATTTCCGCTTGCTTGAACTTGTCCTGTGCCGCCTTCATTTCCACTGCGGCGAATTCGGTGCCGCCCGCGGTCACTGCGCTATTGACCGCGGATTGGGTAACCGCGTACTGCTCGGAAGGCGGATTCCCGGCACAACCGGCCAGTACCATGCTGCTACCGAGGGCCAGCGCGGCCAGTTTCAGTCCGCGCAGAGAGGTGAACGAGGATTTGGCAGTGCTGATCTTCATGGTTTTCAACTCCATTGGGTAACTCCTGGGAAACATCAAAATCCACCCCGGTCCTGGCGCCGTGACGCTGAGTGACTACAAGCGCTGATGGCAAAATTTGAAACGGCCGTTCCAGTGATGGCTAATGGGTGTGACCTGAGGCGTTTTTGAATAGTTCAGCGAAAGCTGGCGATTGGCCAAAAAAAATTCGGCGCCCCGCAAACCCCCGGAAACCGGGAACTTTTGCCGCTTGCAGAGGTACTCCCGGCCGCTTGCGCAGCCGGGAACGGGTGGTCGGAACAAGGGCGATTCAGTGCTTGGGTTTGTCCAACTGGCTCGACATCAGGTGCAGATGCTGGCGCGACAGCGCCAGGAAGCGCGGAGTAGGGCCGACGTCCTCATACAGTGGATCGCCTTCCTCGTCGGTGGCCACCACATGTTGGCCCTGGATATAGGGGAAGCTCGCCTCGAGCTCTTCCAGGGCGGCCCCGATCAGTTCGCCCAAAAGCTCCTCGGTCTGGCGCTTGGGGTACATCTCGGACAGGGCGGCCAGGCGCGCGGCGGCCTCCATGTCCAGGTGGATCCGGTAGCTGGTCCGGGTCAGGCGGCCCTTGGCGTTCTCTTCCCAATATTGCGCGAGTTCACGGATTTTCATGATGACCTCGATGACACCTGCTCGTGGCAGGGCGGTGGGTTGACCGGGCGGTGCCGGTGAGCGGCCGTTGTGCGGCCTATCCTTGAGACTAGCTTCATCGTCGAAGGTCGGTGCCCGGCTCGTCCCATGCTTGCTAAGGAGCGCATGCAGGCGGCACTCTTGAGCCTTCCGTGCTGCCTCATAGTCTGCTGGAGAACACCTCGATGACCGATATTGATGCGCGCCTGCGCGAAGACGTCCACCTCCTGGGGGAGTTGCTGGGCAACACCATCCGCGATCAGTACGGGGAGGGGTTTCTCGACAAGATCGAGCAGATTCGCAAGGCGGCCAAGGCCGATCGCCGCAGCTCCACCGGAGCCGAGCTGAGCGCCAGTCTCGATCCCTTGGCCGAGGATGAACTGTTGCCGGTAGCCCGGGCCTTCAACCAGTTCCTCAACCTGGCCAACATCGCCGAGCAGTACCAGTTGATCCACCGGCGTGACGAGGCGCAACCGGCGCCGTTCGAGGCCCGGGTCTTGCCGCAGTTGCTGGAGCGCCTGCGGGCCGAGGGGCATTCGGCCGATGCCCTGGCCCGTCAGCTGGGACGCCTGGAAATCGAACTGGTACTGACTGCGCACCCCACGGAAGTGGCGCGCCGCACCCTGATCCAGAAATACGACGCCATCGCCGGGCAACTGGCCGCCCAGGACCATCGCGACCTGACCAGCGCCGAGCGCGCGCAGATCCAGGAGCGTTTGCAACGCCTGATCGCCGAGGCCTGGCACACCGAGGAAATCCGCCGCACCCGCCCCACCCCGGTGGACGAGGCCAAGTGGGGGTTCGCGGTGATCGAGCATTCGCTGTGGCAGGCCATTCCCAATTACCTGCGCAAGGCCGACAAGGCCTTGTTCGACGCCACTGGGCTGCGCCTGCCGCTGGAATCGGCGCCGATCCGCTTTGCCTCGTGGATGGGCGGTGACCGCGATGGCAACCCCAATGTCACGGCTGCGGTGACCCGTGAGGTGCTGTTGCTGGCGCGCTGGATGGCCGCCGACCTGTACCTGCGGGACGTCGATCACCTGGCCGCCGAGCTGTCCATGCAGCAGGCCAGCGCCGCTTTGCTGGCCAAGGCAGGGGATAGCGCCGAACCCTACCGGGCCTTGCTCAAGCAGCTGCGCGAACGCTTGCGGGCGACCCGCAACTGGGCCCATGCGGCACTCGGGGCGGCGGTGCCGGCCGGTCCTGAGGTATTGCAGCACAACCGCGAGCTGCTGGAGCCGCTGCAACTGTGCTACCAGTCGCTGCACGAGTGCGGCATGGGCGTGATCGCCGATGGCCCGCTGCTCGATTGCCTGCGCCGGGCGGTGACCTTCGGCCTGTTCCTGGTACGGCTGGACGTGCGCCAGGATTCTGCCCGGCACACCGCAGCCATGACCGAGATCACCGATTACCTGGGCCTGGGCCGCTATGAGGATTGGAGCGAGGAAGACCGCATCACCTTCCTGATGCGCGAGCTGGGCAGCCGGCGTCCGCTGTTGCCAGGCTACTTCAAGCCCTCGGCGGACACCGCCGAGGTGCTGGCTACGTGTCGCGAGATCGCCGTGGCCCCGGCGGCGTCGCTTGGGTCCTATGTGATCTCCATGGCTGGCGCCGCCTCCGACGTGCTGGCGGTGCAGCTTTTGCTCAAGGAGTCCGGGGTATTGCGGCCGATGCGCGTGGTGCCGCTGTTCGAAACCCTGGCGGACCTGGACAACGCCGGCCCGGTGATGGAGAAGCTGCTGCACCTGCCGGGCTATCGCGCACGCTTGCAGGGCCCGCAGGAAGTGATGATCGGCTACTCCGACTCGGCCAAGGACGCCGGCACCACGGCTGCGGCCTGGGCCCAGTACCGGGCCCAGGAGCGGCTGGTGGATATCTGCCGTGAACAGCAGGTGGAACTGCTGTTGTTTCACGGTCGCGGCGGCACCGTGGGGCGTGGCGGCGGCCCGGCCCACGCGGCGATCCTGTCGCAGCCCCCGGGATCGGTGGCGGGGCGTTTCCGTACCACCGAGCAGGGCGAGATGATTCGCTTCAAGTTCGGCCTGCCGGATATTGCCGAGCAGAACCTCAACCTCTACCTGGCGGCGGTCCTGGAGGCCACTTTGCTGCCGCCGCCACCGCCCGAGCCGGCCTGGCGCCACCTGATGGACGAGTTGGCCAGCGACGGGGTCCAGGCCTATCGGGCGGTGGTGCGGGACAACCCGCAGTTCGTCGAGTATTTCCGCCAGTCCACCCCGGAGCAGGAATTGGGGCGCCTGCCCCTGGGCAGTCGGCCGGCCAAGCGCCGGGCCGGGGGCATCGAAAGCCTGCGGGCGATCCCGTGGATCTTCGGCTGGACCCAGACCCGCCTGATGCTGCCAGCCTGGCTGGGCTGGGAAACGGCGCTGAGCAAGGCGCTGGCCCGGGGCGAAGGGGAACTGCTGGGACAGATGCGTGAGCAATGGCCGTTCTTCCGCACCCGTATCGACATGCTGGAGATGGTCCTGGCCAAGGCCGATGCCGAGATTGCCCGGTCTTATGACGAGCGCCTGGTGGAGCCGGAGCTGCGGCCATTGGGTGCACATTTACGCGACCTATTGTCGCAGGCGTGCGCGGTGGTCCTGGGGCTGACCGGGCAGTCGCAACTGCTGGCCCACAGTCCCGAGACCCTGGAGTTCATTCGCCTGCGCAACACCTATCTCGACCCGTTGCACCTGTTGCAGGCCGAACTGCTGGCCCGCTCACGCAAGCAGGAGGCGCCCCAAGGAAGCCCCGTGGAACAGGCGTTGTTGGTCTCCGTGGCGGGTATCGCCGCCGGCTTGCGCAATACAGGTTGAGGCCGGTGGGGAGCGTCGGGCGGAATTGGCACAGCCCCGATTGGGATAAATACTGAGTGTCGCTCAGATCTATCTGGCGACACTTTGTTACGGGGTTGCGACTTGTCATACCTCGCCAACAGGGCACGAAAAGGCCGGGTTCCTCCGACTTTCGACTGCTTGTGTGCGCTGTGTCGGCTGTGTATCTTGATCAGCCTTTGGCCGTTTGGGCGGCTTTAACCTGATTTTTGAGATTGGCCCGACGAGGCGAATCCGAGCGTTTCTAAATAAAAAATTGAGGAGCACATCGATGCGCGTAATTCTGCTGGGAGCTCCCGGGGCCGGTAAAGGTACTCAGGCAAAGTTCATCACCGAGAAGTTCGGCATTCCACAGATCTCCACCGGCGACATGCTGCGTGCTGCGGTCAAGGCAGGCACCGAGCTGGGCCTGAAGGCCAAGAGCGTGATGGACAGCGGCGGCCTGGTTTCCGATGACCTGATCATCAACCTGGTCAAGGAACGCATCAGCCAGCCTGACTGCGCCAACGGCTTCCTGTTCGATGGCTTCCCGCGCACCATTCCTCAGGCCGAAGCTTTGGTGAAGGCCGGTGTCGAACTGGACCACGTGGTGGAAATCGCCGTCGACGACGAAGAGATCGTCCAGCGCATCGCCGGTCGCCGTGTGCACGAGGCTTCGGGCCGTGTGTATCACACCGTCTACAACCCGCCGAAGATCGCTGGCAAGGACGACATCACCGGTGAAGACCTGGTGCAGCGCAAGGACGACACCGAGGAAACCGTGCGCCATCGCCTGTCGGTCTACCACTCCCAGACCAAGCCGCTGGTTGAGTTCTACCAGCAGTTGGCCGCGTCCCAGGGCAAGCCCCAATACAGCCATATCCCTGGCGTGGGCTCGGTGGAAGTGATCACCGCCAAGGTGCTCGAAGCCCTGAGCTGAACAACCTTATCGTTTGATCGCACAACGGCCCGCTTGCGGGCCGTTGCTGTTTATAATGCGCCACTTTTTTTATGCGATGGAATCCCCGATGAGCACCTTGCTGGCCCTGGACACCGCGACTGAAGCCTGCTCCGTTGCTTTGCTGCATGACGGCAAGGTCACGAGCCATTACGAGGTGATTCCGCGCCTGCATGCGCAGAAGTTGTTGCCGATGATCAAGGAACTGCTGGACAACGCCGGGACGACCTTGCAGGCGGTGGACGCCATTGCCTTCGGTCGTGGCCCTGGTGCCTTCACTGGAGTGCGGATCGCCATCGGCGTGGTGCAGGGCCTGGCCTTTGCCCTGGACCGCCCGGTACTGCCGGTGTCCAACCTGGCGGTCCTGGCCCAGCGGGCCTTGCGCGAGCACGGCGCGACCCAGGTCGCGGCAGCCATCGATGCGCGCATGGATGAAGTCTATTGGGGCTGCTACCGGGAAGTCGCCGGGGAGATGCGCCTGGTGGGCAATGAGGCGGTCCTGCCTCCCGAGGCTGCCGCCTTGCCCGAGGGCAGTACCGGCGACTGGTTCGGTGCCGGTACCGGGTGGGGTTACGGCGAGCGCATTGCGCTCAGCCTCAGTGGCCAGGACGCGGGCATGCTACCCCATGCCGAAGACCTGCTGGCGCTCGCGCGGTTCGCCTGGGAGCGCGGCGAGTCGATCCGTGCCGACGATGCCCAGCCGGTCTACCTGCGGGACAAGGTAGCCACGCCCAAGGCTCGTTGAATAAGCCCGTGCCGATGGGCGGATGGAATGGGTAACCTCCACGACCAACGCCAATCGTCCGGTTTTTGACGCGAATCCTGCCCGGATTCAAACCTTTTGGCTTTTCTGTGTTCTAGTTATCACTCGGGCATTTGCTAAGTCGAAGCAGTGCCGCTAAATTGCCATCATCGACCCCGGGCTTTCCAGTATGCGTATAGACGGCATCTCCTCGCACTCCTACCCCATCAAGCGCAAGCCTCGCAAAGGTCGGGCGCAGGTAGACGAGTCCCTGGACGATATCGATGCCATCGAGGTCCAACCCGAGCCCGCGGCCCAGGGCCGTTCCCAGTCAGCCTCCCGTACCAGCAATCTTCCCGCCCGTCCCCAGGACATGATCTTCCAGCGTGCCATGAAAAGAAGCGTGGCCAATGCCCTGGCCAGTTACCTGACCACCGCCGGTTTCGTCGATTGGGACATGGAAGTGGTGGGGCTCGACCTGCACATCTGATGTTGCCTTATTTTCTCGGCTGTCCTTCCTGGAGTGAAAACGCCTGGCGCGAGTACCTGTACCCGGAGGATGCACGACCCAGCGATTTCCTCGGCCTGTACTGCCAGGTGTTCAACGCCGTCGAGGGTAATACCACCTTCTATGCCCGGCCCGCGCCAGCCACGGTGGAGCGCTGGGCGCAGATCATGCCCGGGCACTTTCGTTTCACCGCCAAGTTCCCGGGCGATATCAGCCATGGCGGCGATCTGCGCGAACAGCTACCGGCCGCCGAGAGTTTCATTCAGTTGCTCAGCCCGCTGGGTGAGCGGGTGTCGCCGTTGTGGCTGCAGTTGCCGGCCACCTTCGCGCCACAGCGCCTGGGCGAACTGGTGGAATTCATCGATGGCCTGCAGCGACCGCTGGCGGTGGAGGTCCGGCACCCGGAGTTCTTCGCCAAGGGCGATGCCGAGCGGATGCTCAACCGCTTGCTGCTCGAACGCGGTGTCGAGCGTATCTGCCTCGATCCACGAGCCCTGTTCAGCTGCACTTCGACGGCACCCGCGGTGCTGCATGCGCAGTCGAAGAAACCCAAGGTGCCGCCGCGACCTGCGGCATTCACCCAGTTTCCCCAGGTGCGTTTCATTGGCCATCCCGAGCTTGCGGCCAACGATTCGTTCCTGGTGCCCTGGCTCGACAAGGTCGCCGGCTGGATCGAAGAAGGGCGTACGCCCTATGTTTTCCTGCACACCTCCGACAACCGCATGGCCGCTGAACTGGCCCGGCGTTTTCATGCGCGCCTGATGCAACGTTTGCCTGGTTTGCCCGCCTTGCCTGAGTTATACAGGGAACCCGCCGCGGAGCAGCTTGGTTTGCTCTGAGGTGCTTTCACAGCCTTTAGGAGCGAGTAATGGACCACGCGCAAACCCTTCGTGCCAATGCTTTCAAGGCCCTGCATGAGCGTGCCGGAGCTTTTGTCATTCCCAACCCCTGGGATGCCGGTTCCGCCAGGCTGCTGGCCGGCCTGGGTTTCGAGGCCCTGGCCACCACCAGTGCCGGCTATGCGTTTTCCCTCGCGCGCCCGGATGCCGAAGGCGCCTTGAGCCTGGCAGATACCCTGGCCAATGTGCGCGGCATCGTCGGCGCCAGCGAGTTGCCGGTAGCCGTGGACCTGGAAAACGGTTTTGCCGACAACCCCCGGGAGTGCGCCCAGGCCCTGTTGCAAGCGGCTGCCTGCGGCGCGGTGGGTGGCTCGATCGAGGACGCCACCGGCCGTGCCGAGGATCCCATCTACGATTTCCAGTTGGCGGTGGAGCGCATCGAGGCTTGTGTCGCGGCAGTGCGTAGCCTGCCGTTTGCCTTCACCCTGACTGCCCGGGCGGAAAACCAGTTGCACGGTTGCAATGACCTGGCGGACACCATCCGCCGCCTGCAGGCCTACGCCGAGGCCGGTGCCGACGTGCTCTACGCCCCGGCGCTGCGCAGTGCGCAGGAGATCAGCCAAGTGGTGCGGGCGGTGGCGCCCAAGCCGGTGAACGTGCTGATGTCCGGCGGCCTGGACCTGAGCGTGGGGCAACTGGCGGAGTTGGGCGTGAAGCGCATCAGTGTCGGTTCGGCCCTGGCCCGGGCGGCCTATGGCGCGTTCTACCAGGCGGCACAGGAGATCCGTGATCAGGGCCGCTTCGATTTCGCCGAGCGGGCGATTCCCTTCGGACAGATCAATCAATTGTTCAAGCAGTCGTAAAAAGGGAATTGGCGTGAGGGCAAGGAAGGTTGCGGGCGCCCTGGTGTTGCTGGGTGCCCTGTTGCTGATTGGCGTTCGGCTGGGCTGGCTGCCGCTGGCAGATGCCTGGAATCCCTGGGCTCCGCTGGACGTGCGGGCCGAGCCCAATCTGTTGACCCGTTTCAAGCTGGCCCGGCTACGAGATAATCCACAACTGTGCGACCAGGCCCTCGCGACCTCGGGCTTGCGCACCAGTCGCCAACCCGACAGCCGTGCCGATGTGGACTGTCCCTTGAGCAATACCGTGCGAGTGCAGGGTGGCGATATCGCCCTGAGCAGCAGCTTCCTCGCCAGTTGTCCGCTGGCCGTGGCCTTTGCCCTGTACCAGCGCCATGGCTTGCAGCCGGCGGCGCAGCAGGTGTTTGGCCAGCGGGTGGCGCGCGTCGATCACCTGGGCAGTTTTGCCTGTCGCAATATGTACCACCGCAAGACTGGCTGGCGCAGCGAGCATGCCAGTGCCAATGCCCTGGATATCGCCGGCTTTCGCCTGAGTGACGGACGCAACATCAGCGTGCTCAGGGATTGGCCGAAGGACAGTGCCGAGGGACGGTTTTTGCGCCTGGCCCGGGAGGGTGCCTGCGACGCTTTCAACGTGGTGCTGGGGCCGGATTTCAACAGCGCCCATCGCAACCATTTCCACCTGGACCTGGGGCCGCTCTGGCGTTGTCGCTAAGGGGCAGGATCAGGCGGCGATGCGCAGGTTCTGCAGGATCAGCGGACGGGCCCAGCCCATGTCGAAGTCCATCTGCCGTTGCTGCTCGATAAGTTCTTGCGGCGGGAATGGCTCGGCCGGCTTTTCCAGCAAGTCCATCTCGAATTCGGCGATCGGTAGGTGCAGCGGGCGCGGTTCCGGGGCCGGGCCGGGCTCTGGCAGGGGCTGGCCGGCATTGAGCACGATCGGGCGTACCCAGCCGCTCTCGAAATCTTGCTGGCGTTGCTGGGCGATGATTTCTTCCGGCGGGAAGGGCGGGGCCGGCTTGTCCAGCAGATCCATCTCGAACTCGGCGATGGGCAGGAACAGTGGCTCGGGCGGACGGACTTCGGTGTCCTGGACCTCGCAACCGCGCTGGTTGACGATCTGCGCCAGTATCTCGCTGCCGCCGGCAGGTTCCACCGGGCCATCGACGGCCACCTTGGGCATGGCTTCAACGCCGGCGCCATCACCTCTTTGCTCGGCCAGGGCCTGGGCAAAGAAGTCCTGCCACAGGTGGCTGACGCCACTGAGTGCCTGGGAGTTGCGCAGGCCATAGTCGCCATGGGGCGAGATATAACCTATCGATGTGCGTTGAATGTCTGACATTGCTCTCGGTCGACGCTGAGCTCTGGCAAAATGGCCGATAGTCCTGTTATCGGCAGTTTTTGCCGATCATTAATTTTTTGAGCGTGGTTTCAGATGAGTGAGCAACCTGCGGCCTGCCGCATCAACGTCGAGGCCCTGGATGCCGGGTTCGAGTCCGAGGCCCGGCAGTGGGCCGAGCGCCTGGGCCTGCCGTTGCAGGTCGAGGATGCCGAGTTCGCCCTGCAGGTGGGCGAACACGGGCTGCAACTGCAGCAATTGGGGCCTGAGGCTCCAGGGCCGGTACGGGTGGATTTCGTCGAAGGCGGCGCGGCCCATCGGCGCTTGTACGGCGGCGGCAGCGGCCAGATGATCGCCAAGGCCGCGGGCGTGGCCCAGGGCGTGCGGCCACGGGTGCTGGATGCCACGGCGGGCCTGGGCAAGGATGCTTTCGTGCTGGCGACCCTGGGCTGCCAGATGAGCCTGATCGAGCGCCAGCCGCTGATTGGCGCTCTGCTGGAGGATGGCCTGGCCCGTGCGGCGCAGGATGCCGAGGTGGCGCCCATCGTTGCGCGGATGCAGCTGCTCAAGGGCAATTCCATCGAGCTGATGCGCAACTGGCAAGGCGAACCGCCCCAGGTGATCTACCTCGACCCGATGTTCCCCCACCGCGAGAAAAGCGCCCTGGTGAAAAAGGAAATGCGCCTGTTCCGGCCTCTGGTGGGCGACGACAACGACGCACCGGCATTGCTGGAGGCTGCCCTGGCCTTGGCCAGCCACCGGGTGGTGGTCAAGCGTCCGCGCAAGGCGCCATGCATCGATGGGCCCAAGCCCAGCCATGGCCTGGAAGGCAAGTCCAGTCGCTACGACATCTACCCCAAGAAGGCTCTCAAGGCCTGAGCCGTGGCGGCGAGATCAGTCCGGTCCCGGGCGATAGGCGCGCATGAACAGCCCCACCACTTCCCGTACGTGTTCCTCTGCGGCGGCCCCTGTCAGGGGCTTGCCGCAGCCATAGAGGAGGCGGAAATTCGCCCCGCCCTTGAGCATGCAGAAGAAATGCTCGGCGGCGTTGCGCGGCTTATCGATGTACAGGGTGCCTTGCTGATGGATCTTGCCCAATAGCCGCTCCATGCCCTGCAAGACACGTTCGGGGCCGGCTTCGAAGAACACCTGCGAGAGCTTGGGGTCCTGGCTGCCCAGGGTCATGATCAGGCGGTGCAGGTTGACCGACTCGTCGCTGTTGACCAATTGGTGAAAGCCCCGGCCAATAGCCAGCAGCAGGCTTTGCACCGAGGTGCCCGGCGTCAGCTCGTAGATCAGGGTGGGTAATTGTTCCTCGCACTTGGCCACCACGGCGGCGGAAAACAGCGTCTCCTTATCGTTGAAGTGGCTGTATACCGTGAGCTTGGAAACCCCGGCTTCAGCGGCGACCGCATCCATGCTGGTGTTGGCGTAGCCATTGCTCAAGAACAGGTTCTTGGCTGCTTCGAGAATGGCTTGACGTTTTGCCAGATCCTTGGGCCTGCCTGGCCCAACGTTTGCGGCGTGATTGTCGGACATTTTTTCGTTGTTAATACTGGACTGGTGAGTTTGCTATTAATAACATACTGGCCAGTATAAATATTCCAAGCCCCATTAGCGAAAGGTCGCCGCCATGTTGCGCTATGCCCTGCCAGTCAGCCTGGCTTTTTTTCTGTCTGCTTGTGGGCACGAAGAGCCCGTCCAGATCGGCGTCCGGCCGGCCATGGTGGTACAGCCAGAGCCTTCGGCACGGGCTTTGGACAGCTATCCCGGCGAAGTCCGGGCCCGTTACGAACCGGACCTGGCGTTCCGTATCGGCGGCAAGGTCAGCCGACGGCTGGTAGAGGAGGGCGAGCGAGTCAAGGCCGACCAGCCGCTGGCCGAGCTCGACCCCCAGGATGTGCGCCTGCAACTGGAGGCCACCCGGGCCCAGGTCACCGCCGCCAGCGCCAACCTCAACCTGGTGCGTGCCGAGCGCGATCGCTACAAGGCCCTGCTGGACCGGCAGATGGTCAGCCATTCGCAGTACGACAACGCCGAGAACCTCTATCGTGCCGGCGAAGCACGGCTGAAGCAGATCAAGGCTGAGTTCGATGTCGCCAGTAACCAGGCCGGCTACGCCGTGCTGCGGGCGCCCCAGAATGGCGTGGTAGCCAAGCGGGCAGTGGAAGTGGGGCAAGTCGTGGCTGCCGGGCAGACGGTCTTCACCCTGGCCACCGATGGCGAGCGGGAGGTGCTGATCAGCGTACCGGAACAGAACTTCGGTCGTTTCAAGGTCGGCCAGCCAGTGTCGGTGGAACTCTGGACCCAGCCGGGACAGCGTTTTGCCGGACATATCCGCGAGTTGTCGCCAGCCGCCGATCCACGCTCGCGGACCTTCGCCGCGCGCATTGCCTTCAATGCTGGCAAGGTCCCGGCGGAACTGGGCCAGAGTGCCCGGGTGTTCGTCCAGAACGGCGAGCAAGTGGCGCTGTCGGTCCCGCTGTCGGCCTTGACCGCCGAAGGCGGGGCCACCTACGTCTGGCGGATCGACGCCAATAACACCCTGCACAAGACCCCGGTGCGGGTTGGCGCCTTCAACGAAAAGACCGTGCCGGTGCTCGAGGGCCTGAGCCCATCCGACTGGGTGGTGGCGGCAGGCGTGCATGTGCTCCACGAGGGCCTGCAAGTGCGCCCTGTGGATCGCTCCAACCGTGTGGTCAACCTGGCGGCCAAGGAGTAATCCCCGATGGGTTTCAACCTTTCCGCCTGGGCGTTGCGCAATCGCCAGATCGTCCTGTTCCTGATGCTGCTGCTGGCCATTGTCGGGGCGTTGTCCTACACCAAGCTGGGCCAGAGCGAAGATCCACCCTTCACCTTCAAGGCCATGGTGATCCGCACCAATTGGCCGGGGGCCACGGCCCAGGAAGTGTCGCGCCAGGTCACTGAGCGCATCGAGAAGAAGCTGATGGAGACCGGCGAGTACGACCGTATCGTGTCCTTCTCGCGGCCCGGTGAATCCCAGGTGACCTTCATCGCCCGGGACTCGATGCACTCCAACCAGATTCCCGAACTCTGGTACCAGGTTCGCAAGAAGATCAGCGATATCCGCCACACCCTGCCGCCAGGCATCCAGGGGCCGTTCTTCAACGATGAGTTCGGCACCACCTTCGGCAACATCTACGCGCTGACCGGGCAGGGTTTCGACTACGCGGTGCTCAAGGACTACGCCGACCGCATCCAGATCCAGCTGCAACGGGTCAAGGACGTGGGCAAGGTCGAGCTGCTGGGCTTGCAGGACGAAAAGATCTGGATCGAACTGTCCAACGTCAAGCTGGCGACCCTGGGCCTGCCCCTGGCGGCGGTGCAGCAGGCCCTGGAGGAGCAGAACGCGGTATCCACCGCAGGGTTCTTCGAGACTTCCAGCGAGCGCGTGCAATTGCGCGTGTCCGGTAATTTCCAGACCGTGGAGCAGATCCGCAGCTTCCCGATCCGTGTGGCCGGACGCACCTTCCGCATCGGCGATGTCGCCGATGTCCGTCGTGGCTTCAACGATCCGCCCGCGCCGCGCATGCGCTTCATGGGCGAAGACGCCATCGGCCTGGCCGTGGCGATGAAGGAGGGCGGTGACATCCTGGTGCTGGGCAAGGCCCTGGAGGGCGAGTTCGCGCGGTTGCAGAAAACCCTGCCGGCGGGCATGGAGCTGCGCAAGGTCTCCGACCAGCCGGCGGCGGTGAAGACCGGGGTCGGCGAGTTCGTCCGGGTACTGGCCGAGGCGCTGATCATCGTACTGCTGGTGAGCTTTTTTTCCCTGGGTATCCGCACCGGGATGGTGGTGGCCCTGGCCATTCCCCTGGTGCTGGCGATGACCTTCGCCACCATGTATTACCTGGGCATCGGCTTGCACAAGATTTCCCTCGGCGCCCTGGTCCTGGCCCTCGGCCTGCTGGTGGACGACGCGATCATCGCGGTGGAGATGATGGCGATCAAGATGGAGCAGGGGTTCGACCGGATCAAGGCCGCGAGCTATGCCTGGACCAGTACCGCGTTCCCGATGCTGACCGGCACCCTGATCACCGCGGCGGGTTTCTTGCCGATCGCCACGGCCCAGTCGGGCACGGGTGAGTACACCCGTTCGATCTTCCAGGTGGTGACCATCGCCCTGGTGACTTCGTGGATCGCCGCGGTGGTGTTCGTGCCGTACCTGGGCGAGAAGCTGCTGCCGGATCTGGCCAAGCTCCATGCCGCCAAGCACGGCGCCGAATCCAATCCCCACGGCACGCCGTTCTACCAGCGGGTACGCCGGGTGGTGGGCTGGTGCGTGGAGCGGCGCAAGACGGTGATCGTCCTGACCATCCTGGCGTTCGTCGGCTCGGTGCTGTTGTTCCGCTTCGTCCCGCAGCAGTTCTTCCCGGCTTCGGGCCGCCTGGAACTGATGGTCGACCTGAAACTGGCCGAAGGCGCCTCCCTGAGCAATACCGCCGAAGAGGTCAAGCGCCTGGAAGCGATGCTCAAGGATCACCCGGGCATCGACAATTACGTGGCCTACGTCGGCACCGGTTCACCGCGCTTCTACCTGCCCCTGGACCAGCAGCTGCCGGCCACCAGCTTTGCCCAGTTCGTGGTCCTGGCCAAGAGCATCGAGGATCGCGAGAGCCTGCGCAGCTGGTTGCTCGATACCCTCAATCAACAGTTCCCGGCCTTGCGTTCGCGGGTCACGCGCCTGGAGAACGGCCCGCCGGTAGGTTATCCGGTGCAGTTCCGGGTCACTGGCGAACACATCGAGCAGGTGCGTGCCCTGGCCCGCAAGGTGGCGACCAAGGTGCGCGAGAACCCCCATGTGGCCAACGTCCACCTGGACTGGGAAGAGCCGAGCAAGGTGGTCTACCTGAACATCGACCAGGATCGTGCCAGGGCCCTGGGCGTGAGCACCGCCAACCTGTCGAAGTTCCTCCAGAGCTCGCTGATCGGCTCCACCGTCAGCCAGTACCGCGAGGACAACGAGCTGATCGAGATCCTCCTGCGCGGCACCCGCGAGGAGCGTACCGAACTGTCGCTGTTGCCGAGCCTGGCGGTGCCGACCGATAACGGCCAGAGCGTGTCGCTATCCCAGGTCGCGACTGTGGAGTACGGCTTCGAGGAAGGCGTGATCTGGCATCGCAACCGCCTGCCAACGGTAACCGTGCGGGGCGATATCTATGGCAAGGAGCAGCCGGCGACCCTGGTTCAGCAGATCCTGCCGACCCTGGAGCCGGTACGTGCCGAGTTGCCCGATGGCTACTTGCTGGAGGTCGGCGGCACCGTCGAGGACTCCGCCCGCGGCCAGAACTCGGTGAAAGCTGGCGTGCCACTGTTCATCGTGGTGGTGCTGACCCTGCTGATGGTCCAGCTGCGCAGCTTCTCGCGCACGGTCATGGTGTTCCTCACCGCTCCGCTGGGGCTGATCGGCGTGACCCTGTTCCTCCTGGTGTTCCGCCAACCCTTCGGCTTCGTGGCGATGCTGGGCACCATCGCCCTGTCGGGGATGATCATGCGTAACTCGGTGATCCTGGTGGACCAGATCGAGCAGGACATCAGGGCCGGACAGAAACCCTGGGATGCGATTATCGAGGCCACGGTGCGGCGCTTCCGGCCTATCGTGCTGACCGCCCTGGCGGCGGTGCTGGCGATGATCCCACTGTCGCGCAGCGTGTTCTTCGGGCCAATGGCGGTGGCGATCATGGGCGGGCTGATTGTCGCTACGGCGCTGACCTTGCTGTTCCTGCCGGCACTCTATGCGGCATGGTTCAGGATCAAGAAGGACTGAGGCGATTGCGCGACGCAGGAGCCGGGCGACCGGCTCCTGCGGGTGAGGGCAGGGCCTACAGGGTGCCGAAGACTTTCTTGGCCAGGCTGGTGGCCGCGGCGCCCGGGTTCTGGCGAATGGTTTCTTCCTGCTTGCCGATCATCTCGAACAGGCCGTTGAGCGCCTGCTCGGTCACGTAACCCTCGATATTGGCGCTCTTGGCATCCAGCACGCCAAGGGTCGCAGCCTGTCCGGCGAAGGAGTTGTACTGCTTGGCCAGGCCGACCTGGTCGGTGGCCTGCTTGACGATCGGCAGGAACTTGGCGCGGATCTGCTCACGACTGCTCTTGTCCAGGTATTGGGTGGCTGAATCCTTGCCACCGGCCAGGATGCCCTTGGCATCGGCCACGGTCATCTTCTTCACGGCATCCACCAGCAGCGCCTGGGCTTGCGGGACTGCCGCCTCGGCGGCCTTGTTCATGCTGGTTTCCAGCTGTTCGACCTGCTCGCCCATGCCGAACTGCTTCATCTTCTTGGCGACCTTGCCCAGGTTGCCCGGCAGCTCGATGCGTACGTCCGGGTTGTTGCTGAAGCCGCCGGGGGTGCCCAGCTGCTTGACGGCGATTTGCGCACCCTGGGTCAGGGCATCCTTGAGACCGCCGCTGGCATCGCCCTGGGACAGGTCGCTCAGGGACAGGGCCAGGGCACTGGCGGAGATCATCAGGCCAGCGCACAGGCTGGTGAAACGGAGCGAGGTACGGAGCATGGCGGCTTCCTTGTGCAGTGGGGGTTAACGGACAGCGTCGACACGGAGCTTGAACGGCTGCGGATCGCTGCCGTCGAGTTTGACTCCGTTGTGTTCGGTGGTGATGAAGATCAGCTGGCCATCGACTTCGATGCGCGCACTGAGCGAATAGGTGTGGCCAGGCTTGACCTGCGCCGGGTCGTAGTCGAGATGGAAGGGCAGCGGCACCTGGCCCTTGACGGGCCCGCGTTGCTCGGCCAGGAGCACCGCCGGCGCATCGGCCAGGGACACGTCCTGCAGGCTCACGCTCAGGGTGGCGGTCGCTGGCAGGGCGACGCGTTGCAGATAGAAGACTTCACCTTCGAGGCTGGCCTTGGTCGCAGGCGCGGTGGATTGGCAAGCACCGAGCAGCGCCGCGGCGGCCAGCAGTATGAGCTTCTTCATGGCGGATCTCCGTATCTGGGGCGCCGCGCAAGCCGCGGCGCCCTTGAGAATCTACTCGCTTTGCGCCGCCGTCGCGACTTGCTCGGCGGCGTCTTCGCTGCGGTGCAGGGCGACCTGGCGGATCGACAGGCGAATCTCCGCCGGCAGCACGCGCTTGGCAGCGCCCTCGGCCAGCTCCCCCAGCAGTTCGTGGTAGCTCAGCTTGCCGGCGTCGTCGCGGTGCAGCACGCCCTGGTCCAGCAGGGTCTGGATGAAATGGCGGAACAGGCTCTTGTCGAAGAACTCCGGGGCATTGAGGCCATGCAGGATCGACAGGCGCTGGGCCATGACGGTGCAGAGGTCTTCCAGCTCTTCGGCGCTGATGCTGTTCTGGCCGCTGTTGAGCAACAGCGAAATGGCCATGTAGAAGCGCTGCAGGGTCTGGGCGATGCTCTTGGACAGCAGGGTCAGCAGGACGAAGTGGCGCGAGCTGGGCGCCGGGCGCTGGTACATCTCTTTCTCGAAGCGCAGCAGGCCTTGCTCGACGAAGGCTTGCAGCCACTGGTCCACTACCGCGTCCAGTTCTTCCAGGGGCCAGCGGATGAACAGCTCGGCCTGCAGGTACGGATACAGGGCGCGGGTGTAGCGCAGGATCTGCTCGCGGCTCATGCGCGAGGCGCTCTGGAAGAAACTCGCCAGCAGGGCCGGCAAGGCGAAGATGTGCAACACGTTGTTGCGGTAGTAGGTCATCAGGACGGCGTTCTGCTCGTCCAGGTAGAGGATCTTGCCCAGGGCATCGCTCTGCTCGGCCAGCAGGTCCATGTCCTTGACGTGCTGGATCAGCGCCCGGCCATCGCCTTCCGGCAAGGTGGTGTGGGGCGAGTAGGGCACGCTGCGCAGCAGGGCCAGGTACAGGTCCAGCACCCGGGCCATGGCGCGGTCGTCCAGGGCCAGGCGGCTGGTGGAGAGCAGGGCCAGGGCCACCAGGTTCACCGGGTTGATCGCGGCGGCTTCGTTAAGGTGCTGCGCGACCCGTTCGCCCAGGCGGTTGGTGGTTTCGTTGAGCCAGGCCGGACGGAACTGCGGGCCCAGTTCCTGCGTGCGCCAGCCCGGTTGCTCCTGGTCGAGGAACTCTGCCAGCTTGATCGGTTCGCCGAAGTTCACCGCCACTTGGCCGAAGCGCTGCTTGAGCGCGCCGATGACCTTGAAGATGTCGAAGATCGACTCCTTCTTCTTGCTCGCGCCACGCAGCTCGCCCAGGTAGGTGCGGCCTTCCAGCACCCGCTCGTAGCCGATGTACACCGGCACGAAGACGATGGGCATGCGCGAGGAGCGCAGGAAGCTGCGCAAGGTGATGGCCAGCATGCCGGTCTTGGGTTGCAGCATCCGTCCGGTGCGCGAGCGCCCGCCCTCGACGAAGTACTCCACGGGAAAGCCCTTGGTGAACAGGGTGTGCAGGTACTCGTTGAACACCGAGGTGTAGAGCGGGTTGCCCTTGAAAGTGCGGCGCATGAAGAAGGCCCCGCCGCGGCGCAGCAGGCCGCCGATCAGCGGCATGTTGAGGTTGATCCCGGCGGCGATGTGGGGCGGGGTCAGGCCATTGCGGAACAGCAGGTAGGACAGCAACAGGTAGTCGATATGGCTGCGATGGCAGGGCACGTAGATGACTTCGTGGCCCTGGGCGATCTTCTGCACGCCTTCGAGGTGGTTGACCTTGATCCCGTCGTAGATCTTGTTCCAGAACCAGCTCAGCACCACTTCCAGGAAGCGGATCGCGGTGTAGGTGTAGTCCGAGGCGATCTCGTTGCCATAGCGCAGGGCCTGGGCCTTGGCCTTTTCCGGGGAGATCTTCTCGCGCTCGGCTTCATCCAGGATCGCCTGCTTGACCAGGGGCTGGTTGAGCAGGCCCTTGACCAGGTTGCGCCGGTGGGAAATGTCCGGGCCGATGACGGCGGCCTTGAGGTTGCGAAAGTGCACCCGCAGGATGCGCTGGGCCATGCGCACGGTGCGCTCGTGGCCCTTGTTGTGCTCGATCAGCTCGCGCAGGTGGATCGGTGCCGAGAACTGCACCCGGGTCTTGCGTCCCAGGATCATGATGCTCAGCAGGCGACGCAGGCGTCCGGTGACCGCCCAGCTGTCGGCGAACAGCAGCTTCCAGGGGCTGGACTCGCTGTCCGGGGACTGGCCCCAGAACACGCTGACCGGGATGATCTGCGCATCTTCGGTGGCGTTCTGGGCCAGGGCGCTGACCAGGCGGGTCAGGGTCGGTGGGGCGCCGCGCTTGTCCTGGCGGCCGAGCCAGTCCGGTTCCGGGGTCAGGTAGAAGAATGCCGCGGGTTCCAGCAGGTTGCCCACCGACACCGGCAGTACCGGGCGTGGCAGGCCGGCCTTGGTGCACTCGGTGTCCACCACCGCCAGGTCGCTCAGGGACGGGTTTTGCAGGACGTAGAACACCGGTCGGCTGCGGTCCAGGTCAAGAGTGAAGGACGACTGGTTGATGGTTTCCGAGCGTACCCAGAGATACAGCAGGCGGCGCAAGGTGCCAAACACGAGACGGCGGATCGGGGAGCGGGTCATACGGTTTCTACGTGAGTGAATAAAAAACCAAGCGCAAGCCTGGGGGGAGGAGCCGTGGTCGCTGGGACAGGTCGCGACGGCAGCTCGCTTGTTGCGGAAAAAGGTGCGAGAAGTACGGTTTGTTCGCTCCCGCCCGGTGGTCGGCGACGTCGTCCGGCAACGCGGCTCTTTACCTGGCAGTAGTGGGCGCTAGTGTGCCGGATTCGTCGAAAATCGGCAAAAACGCCACCAAACAAGATTGAGTTGAGAGTTTTTCCACCTGTCATATACTCGGCCAACTCTCCCGCAGTCGTATCGCTTCCACTCATAGAGAAGCAGGCCCAGGGAAAGTTCTCCAGGTTTGGCGGCAGAGCGCCGAGCCAATAATAAAAAATTGAGGGATGGATTCATGACTACTCGTGAGACCGGCAGCGTGAAGTGGTTCAACGACGCCAAGGGCTACGGCTTTATCCAGCGTGAAGGTGGAGCGGACGTGTTCGTTCACTACCGGGCGATCCGTGGCGAAGGCCACCGTTCCCTGACTGAAGGCCAGCAGGTGGAGTACGCCGTGGTCGAAGGCCAGAAAGGCCTACAGGCCGAGGACGTCGTCGGCTTGTAAGGGCTCTGCCCGGCCGGAGCGAAGCGTGCTCGCGATAAACGCTGTCGCGAGCAAGCCTCGCTCCGGCCGTCATTGGCGTCAGGCGCAAGCGCAATCAGGCGGTGCGCCAGGTAATCTCTTCCTCACCGTCGGTGCTGATGCGAATCCAGCGATCGGCGGACTCTTCACCTTCTTCTTCGACCCAGCTACCCGGTGCGCAGCGCACCTCGACGTTGAGCGCGGCGAACGCGGCGCGGGCGCAGGCGATGTCGTCGTCCCAGGGCGTCTGGTCGCTTTCCAGGTAGAGGCTGTTCCATTTGCCCACGGCCTTGGGCAGCCAGGTCACCGGCACCTGGCCGGCAGTGCATTTGTAGGTCTGGCCCTTCTGTACCCATTGGCTGCAAGGACCCAGCACGGCGCCGAGCCAGGCGGCGATGGCCTTGTGGTCGACGTCGGCGTCTTTCAGGTAAATCTCGATATCGGGCTGGCGCATGGATGTCCTCATTGCCGGTCTGAAAAATCCATTCGCGGATTTATCCGACCCCGGGCCCATGCCCGGGGTCGTGGTTGAAGTGGGGTCACTGCAGTACGAAATAATCGTAGCGCATCGATACGCTGACCTCGAACGGCTGCTCTTGCTCGATCACCGCGGCCCGGCGCTCGGCGCTGGCACGCCAGCCATGGGGCGTCATGGCCAGCAGGTTGGCGCGATCTTGCGGGCGATCCAGGCGCAGCTTGAATTCCAGGACCTCGCTATGGTCCAGGGCCATGCCCTGTGGCACCAGGGCCAGGTGCTTGTCGTCGGTGTATTCCCGGACCTCGTCGTACAGGCGTTCGCGCAGCTCCATCAGGTGGCCGCTGGTAGGCCCGACCTTCATCAGGCCGCCGCCAGGGCTCAACAGGCGCTTGGCTTCCTGCCAGTCCAGGGGGCTGAAGACGCTGGCCAGGAACTGGCAACTGCCCTCGGCCAGGGGAATGCGCGCCATGCTGGCGACCATCCAGGTCAACTGCGGGGCCCGGCGGCAGGCGCGCTTGACCGCTTCCCGGGAAATATCCAGGGCGTAGCCATCGGCTGTGGGCAGAGCCTGGGCCAGTTGCGCGGTGTAGTAACCCTCGCCACAGCCAATGTCCACCCAACGCTGTGGTGCCCGCTCGGCGGCCAGCTCGGCCAGGCGCGCGGCCACCGGGGCGTAGTGCCCGGCGTTGAGGAAGTCGCGGCGGGCCTCGACCATGGCCTGGTTATCGCCCGGGTCGCGGCTGTTCTTGTGCTGTACCGGCAGCAGGTTCAGGTAACCCTGGCGGGCGCGGTCGAAGCGATGCCCGGCCGGGCACACCACGCCATTGTCCTGGGTGTTCAGCGGGGCGCTGCAAAGAGGGCAGGCGAGCATCAGGCGAGCAACCGGACCAGGGTCTGGTAGTAGATCTCGGTCAGCACGTCGAGGTCGCTGGCCAGGATCCGCTCATTGACCTGGTGGATGGTGGCGTTGACCGGCCCCAGTTCCACCACCTGGGTGCCCAGGGTGGCGATGAACCGGCCATCGGACGTACCGCCGCTGGTGGAGGCCTTGGTCTGGCGGCCGGTGACCTGCTCGATGCTGGCCGATACCGCGTCGAGCAAGGCGCCTGGCTCGGTGAGGAACGGCAGGCCGGACAGCGCCCACTCCACGTGCCAGTCCAGTTCGTGCTTGTCCAGGATTGCCGCGACCCGCTGTTGCAGGCCTTCGACGGTGGATTCGGTGGAGAAGCGGAAGTTGAACAGGGCCACCAGCTCACCGGGAATCACGTTGGTGGCGCCGGTGCCGGAGTTGAGGTTGGAGATCTGGAAACTGGTGGGCGGGAAGAAGGCGTTGCCGTCGTCCCAGTGTTCGGCCGCCAGTTCCGCCAGGGCCGCGGCGGCCAGGTGGATAGGGTTCTTGGCCAGGTGCGGATAGGCCACGTGGCCCTGGACCCCACGGACCGTGAGCTTGGCGCCCAGGGAGCCGCGGCGGCCATTCTTGACCACATCGCCCACCAGGCTGGTGCTCGAAGGCTCGCCGACGATGCACCAGTCCAGGCGTTCCTTGCGCGCTGCCAGGCGTTCGACCACGGCCTTGGTGCCATGGTGCGCCGGGCCTTCTTCATCGCTGGTGATCAGGAACGCCACCGAGCCCTTGTGGTCCGGGTAATCGCCGACGAAGCGCTCGGCGGCCACCAGCATCGCCGCCAGGCTGCCTTTCATGTCCGCCGCGCCACGGCCGCAGAGCATGCCGTGTTCGTCGATCAGGGCCTCGAACGGATCGTTCTGCCAGGCCTGGACCGGGCCGGTCGGCACCACGTCGGTGTGGCCGGCGAAGCACAGCACCGGGCCTGCGTGCTTGCCATGGGTGGCCCAGAAGTTGTCCACATCCTCGATGCGCATCGGTTCCAGCTGGAAACCGGCATCGCCCAGGCGCTGCATCATCAGCTTCTGACAGTCGGCATCGACCGGGGTCACCGAGGGGCGACGGATCAGGTCACAGGCAAGTTGCAGGGTCGGCGAAAGCTCGGCGTGGGCCGTCATGGGAAACTCCGGTGCAAGGCGTTATGTGTAGGAGCGAGCGGGCGGCGATCCGACTTGCCCGCGATGGTCGCGACGCGGTTTGCCCGAGGCACCGCAGAGGTTTCATCGCAGGCAAGCCTGCTCCTACTGTAATGGGGGCAAGGCGCGCAAAATGGCGGATATCTTAAAGCAAAACGGCGGCCTCAGGCCGCCGTTTAGTACTTTGTGTCGATTCAGGCCGCAGGGGCCGGTTCAGGCTCCGGCGCCGGCTTGGGCAGCGACGACAGGAAGGCCATGACCAGTGCCGCTACGTAGGGCAGCGACTGCACCAGGAGCATGGTCACCCAGAAACGCATGTCGTTGCTCGGCAGGCCCTGGACCAGGAAGATCCCCAGCGCCGCGCCCCACAGCAGCAGCATGATGAACAGCTCTTCCCGAGCCTCGGAGATGGCCACCCAGAAACCATGGCTATTGGCGTTCTTCGGCGTGCGGAAGAACGGGATGCTGCTGGTGAAGAAACCGTACAGCACCGCCTTGGCGATGGTATGGGACAGGGCGAGGCCAGCCAGGGCCGCGCAGAAGGCGTCCTTGAGGTTCACGCCCACCGCACGGCGGTAGAGGAAGATGATCTTGCCGACCTTGAACACGAACAGCGCCAGGGGCGGGATGGCGAAGATCAGCAGCGGCGGGTCCACCTGCTTGGGCACGATGATCATCGCCGCCGACCACAACAGCGCGCCGATGGTGAAGAAGATGTTCATGCCGTCGGCCACCCACGGCAGCCAGCCCGCCAGGAAGTGGTAGCGCTGGCCGCGGGTCAGCTCGGTGTCCTTGCCGCGCAGCAGGCTGGCGGTGTGGCGCTTGATGATCTGGATCGCGCCGTAGGCCCAGCGGAAACGCTGCTTCTTGAAGTCGATGAAGGTGTCGGGCATCAGGCCCTTGCCGTAGCTTTCGTGGTGGTAGGCGGCCGACAGGCCCTTCTCGAACACCCGCAGGCCCAGCTCGGCGTCCTCGCAGATGCACCAGTCGGCCCAGCCCAGCTCTTCCAGGACCGAACGGCGGGTCATGGTCATGGTGCCGTGCTGGATGATGGCGTCGCGGTCGTTGCGGGTCACCATGCCGATATGGAAGAAGCCCTTGTATTCGGCGTAGCAGAGCTTCTTGAAGGTGCTTTCGTTCTGGTCGCGGTAATCCTGGGGCGACTGCACGATGGCGATCTTCGGATCGGCGAAGTGCGGCACCATGTGCTTGAGCCAGTTGCGCTCCACGCAGTAGTCGGAGTCGATGACCGCGATCACCTCGGCGTCCTTGGCGGTATGCGGGATCAGGTAGTTCAGCGCGCCGCCCTTGAAGCCGGCGAGCGGCGAGACATGGAAGAAGCGAAAGCGCGGGCCCAGGGTCTGGCAATAGGCCTGGACCGGTTCCCAGACGGCCGGGTCCTTGGTGTTGTTGTCGATGATCAGGACTTCGTAGTCCGGGTAATCGAGGTTGGCCAGGGCATCCAGGGTCTGCTTGACCATCTCCGGCGGCTCGTTGTAGCAGGGCACGTGGATCGAGACTTTCGGCCGGTAGCCGGAATCGCCCTCCACGGGCAGGAACTCGCGCCGACGCTTGCGCACCCACACGGCCTCCGCCAGTTCGTGGGCCTCGGTGAGCAGGACGATGAACACCCCCAGGGCGCCTAGCGCCAGGAGGAAGCCCACGGTCAGGCTGAACCAGGTGCTGTATTGCTGGCTGTAGTCATAGCCGATCCACACCAGCACCGAACCGCAGAGGAAGGCGATGAAGGTCAGGAACGTCCGCCCGCGCTGGCGCAGGGCCGAGCCGTCGATCAGCAACACCGCCAACGACAGCATCGCCAGGACCACCGAGCCAATGGCCAATACCCGCCATTGCGGGATGGCAACGACCGGGCCTTCGAAGTTGAATTTCTGTTGGCGCGAGGCGTTGAACACGCCCCAGTAGGCGCCCACCGAACCTTCGTCGCTGGCCTTCCACGGTTGGTCGAAGGCTTCGATGACGAAGTAGTTGTAGCCCTGGCGGTTGAGCTGGTTGACCAGGGTCCGCAGGTAGATCGCCTGGTCCGCCGGGCTGGCGTCGGCGCCACCGCGCATACGGCCATTGCTCGGCCAGCCCACTTCGGACAGCAGCAGCGGTTTTTTCGGGAACATCTTCTTCAGGTCGCGAGCCCGGTCGAGGACGAACTGTTCGGCCTTGTCCACCGGGATGAACTCCCAGTAGGGCAGGATGTGCGCGGCGATCAGGTCGACGTGCTGGGCCAGTTCCGGATGTTCTTCCCAGACGTGCCACTGTTCTGAGGTGGTGACGGGTACCTTGACCGCGGCGCGCACCCGGTCCAGGACCACGGACAACTGGTCGGCGTTGATCTCCTTGCGGAAGATCGCCTCGTTACCCACCACTACCCGGACCACGCTGCGGGAGGTGTTGGCCAGTTCGATGGCGCGCATGATCTCGCGCTCGTTGCGCTCCAGGTCCGGGCTGATCCAGATCCCCAAGGTCACGCGCAGGCCGAATTCTTCCGCCAGCCGGGGAATGTTCCCCAGGCTGCCGTCCACCGAGTAGGTGCGGATGTTGTCGGTCAGCTTGCTCATGATCTCCAGGTCGCGACGCATTTCATCGTCGGACGGGTACTGGTCCTTTTGCGGGAACTGACCCAGCTGGAAGGGCGAGTAGGAAAAACCGGAGATCTGTTCCGGCCAGTCGGGGGCCGAGACCGGGCGATTGATCAGCGCCCAGAAACCGGTGAACAGTGCGGCAATGGCCAGCACTATCACTAGATTGAGTCCAAATTTACGCGATGACATGGTTATTTCGGGTTCCAAGAAGTGTGGAACGAGGGAAAGGTTGGCTGGCGCCAAACGGCGCGCATCCTACACCGCCCCTCAACTGAGCGTACAGCGCACGGGGGACGGCGAGACCTTGGGCACCGTAATTGGGTTTAAGTTCTTTACTTGTAGCTTGCGGCTTAAAACTTGTCGCGGCGAAGTCCTATAATGCGCGCCGGTTTTTTAGGTGATGGTCATGAGTACAGAAGATCCACGGTTTGCCGGCGTCGCCCGTTTGTATGGCATCGAGGGCCTGGAACGGCTGCGGGCGGCCCATGTGGCGATCGTCGGCGTCGGTGGCGTCGGTTCCTGGGCGGCGGAAGCCATTGCCCGTTGTGGCGTGGGAGAAATCTCGCTGTTCGACCTCGACGATGTCTGCGTCAGCAACAGCAACCGCCAACTGCATGCCCTGGACAGCACCGTGGGCCGGCCCAAGGTCGAGGTCATGGCCGAGCGCCTGCGGGGCATCAATCCGGATTGCACGGTGCATGCGGTTTCGGATTTCGTCACCCGTGACACCATGGCCGAGTACATCACTCCCGATATCGATTGCGTGATCGACTGCATCGACAGCGTGAATGCCAAGGCGGCGCTGATCGCCTGGTGCAAGCGCCGCAAGATCCAGATCATCACCACCGGCGGGGCTGGCGGGCAGATCGATCCGACCCAGATCCAGGTCTGCGACCTGAACCGTACCTTCAACGACCCACTGGCATCCAAGGTGCGTTCGACCTTGCGTCGCGACTACGGGTTCTCGCGCACCATGAACCGGCACTACAGCGTGCCCTGCGTGTTTTCCACCGAGCAGTTGCGCTATCCCAAGCCCGACGGTGGCATCTGCCTGCAGAAGAGCTTCGTCGGCGATGGGGTCAAGCTCGATTGTGCGGGTGGTTTCGGCGCGGTGATGATGGTGACCGCGACGTTCGGCATGGTCGCGGCGACCAAGGCGGTGGACAAGCTGGTGGCGGGCGTGCGTCGCCCGTCCGAGCGCAACAAGGCGGTATAGCCAGCAATAGCGGTCGAGCCTCGTGTAGCCGCTGCCGCAGCTGCGCACGGGCGCGCAGCGGCCGCCGGGTGGAGTAGGAGAGAGCGATCCTGAAGGCCCTGCGGGCCTTGTCGCAGCCTCGCAGGCTTGGCAGCGGCTACACGCTGGCCAGTTCGCCCATTCGTTGCAGCACGGCATTGAGGCCGTTGGCGCGTGATGGCGAGAGCTGGCGCGACAGCCCCAGCTGGTTGAACCAGTCCGCCAGGTCCACCTCACGTAACTCTTGCGCCGACAAACCGTTGACCCGCGCCAGCAGCAGCGCCACCAGGCCACGGATCAGCCGGGCATCGGTGCCCGCGGCGAACTGCCAGCGGCCTTGATCCAGGCTCGCCACCAGCCACACCTGGCTTTCACAACCGTGCACTCGATTGGCCTCGACCCTGGCGCTGTCGTCCAGGGCCGGCAGGCGTTCGCCCCATTGCATCAACAAGCGCGCCCGCTGTTCCCAGCCAACGGCTTCCTGGAAGGCCCGCAGCGCTGTGCTGGCGTCTTCCGGCAGGCTCATCGCAGCAGCTCCAGGGCCTGGTCCAGGGCCTCGAAGAAGCGCTCCAGGTCCTCGGAGTCGTTGTACAGCGCCAGGGAGACGCGGATCGCTCCGTGCAGGCCGAAGCTCTTGAGCAAGGGCATGGCGCAGTGATGGCCGGCCCGCACGGCGATGCCCTGTTCGGTCAACAGGTGCGCCAGGTCGGCGCTGTGTACGCCGTCGACCACGAAGCTGACCAGCGCCAGCTGCGGCGTGCCCAGCAGGCGGATGCCATTGCGTGCCTGCAGCCCGTGCAAGAGGTAGGCATGCAGCTGCGCCTCATGCTCGGCCACGGCTTGCTGGTCCAGGCCGCCGAGATAGTCCAGGGTGGCGCCAAGGCCGATGACCCCGGCGATCGCTGGCGTTCCCGCCTCGAAACCCAGGGGCGCGGGACGGAACCTGGCATGCTGGTAATCGGCGTCCTGGACCATCTCGCCACCGAACTGCCAGTGGCGCAGGTCCTGGAGCGCCCCATGGCGGCCGAAGATCACGCCGACGCCTTCCGGGCCGTACAGCTTGTGGCTGGAGAACACATAGAAATCGCAGCCCAGGGCCTGAACGTCATGTCGACCGTGGACCACTCCCTGGGCGCCGTCGACCACGGTCAGTGCGCCCTGGGCCCTGGCCATGGCCAGCAGCGGGGTCAGGGGTTGCCAGGCGCCCAGTACGTTGGACAGCTGGCTGACCGCCAGCAGTCGGGTTCGCGGGCCGATCAGGCGGCTCGCGGCATCGATATCCACCAGGCCGTCGGCGTCCAGCGGCAGGACCACCAGGCCCAGCCCGCGGCGCTGGGCCAGTTGTTGCCAGGGCAGCAGGTTGGCGTGGTGCTCCAGGGCGCTGACGACGATCTCATCGCCAGCTTCGAATCGATGTTCAAGGCCGTAGGCCAGGAGGTTCAGCGCGGAAGTCGCGCCGTGGGTGAAGACGATCTGCCCGCTGTCGCCGACATTGAGCCACTGGCCGACCTTGCTGCGGCTGTCCTCGAAGGCTTGGGTGGCATGGGCGCCGGGCAGGTGCTGGGCGCGATGCACGTTGGCCGCGCCGTTGGTGTAGTAATGCGCCAGGGCATCCAGCAGGGCCTGGGGCTTCTGGGTGGTGGCGGCGTTGTCCAGGTAGGTCTGGTCCTGGCGTTGCAGGGCGGCGATGGCCGGGAAGTCGGCGCGCCAGGGAGAGGGTACAAGCATGATGGCGAAACTCGTTTGAACAGGCCGGGCGCTGATGATAAGCGCCCGGCGGGTTCCGGTGGAACCGCGTGCTGGGCTCGCTCAGTTGTGAGCGTGCAGCGCTTCGTTCAGCTCGATGGCCGACTTGTGGGTCTTGCACTCCACGGCGCCGGTTTCCGAGTTGCGGCGGAACAGCAGGTCAGGCTGGCCGGCCAGTTCCCGGGCCTTGAGGACCTTGACCAGTTGGTTGTTCTCGTCCAGCAGCGCCACCTTGGTTCCGGCGGTCACGTACAGGCCCGACTCCACGGTGTTGCGATCGCCCAGCGGGATACCGATGCCGGCGTTGGCGCCGATCAGGCAGCCTTCGCCGACCTTGATCACGATGTTGCCGCCACCCGACAGGGTGCCCATGGTGGAACAGCCGCCGCCCAGGTCCGACCCCTTGCCGACGAACACGCCAGCCGATACGCGGCCTTCGATCATGCCCGGGCCTTCGGTGCCGGCGTTGAAGTTGACGAAGCCTTCGTGCATCACGGTGGTGCCTTCGCCGATGTAGGCGCCCAGGCGGATCCGCGCGCTGTCAGCGATACGTACGCCGCTTGGCACGACGTAGTCGGTCATTTTCGGGAACTTGTCCACCGAAAACACTTCCAGCAGCTCGCCGCGCAGGCGCGCTTCCAGCTGGTGCTCGGCCAGTTCGGCCAGGTCGATGGCGCCCTGGCTGGTCCAGGCGACGTTCGGCAGCAACGGGAACACGCCGGCCAGGCTCAGGCCATGGGGCTTGACCAGGCGATGGGACAGCAGGTGCAGCTTGAGGTAGGCCTCGGGGGTGCTGCTCAACTGGGCGTCTTCGGCCAGCAGGGTGGCGACCAGGGGCTTGTGGCTTTCGGCCAGGCGGGTCAGCAGGGCGGCCTGGGCGGCGTCGATGCCCTTGAGGGCGTCGGCCATCTGCGCGGCCTGGGTGGTGTTGAAGGCGATGGCCTGGTTGCCTTCGCTGTAGCCGAGGATCGGCGCCACCGCGGCGACGATTTCAGCGGCTGGCTCGAGCAGCGGCGCTGCGTAAAACACTTCCAGCCAAGCGCCTTGGCGGTTCTGGGTGCCGACACCGAATGCCAGGCTGAACAGGGTAGTGGACATGCAGTTACCTCTTGCGAAATTGGTTGAGCAGGCTTACTTGAGCGCCGCTGCGTAAAGGTCTGGCTTGAAGCCAATCAGGGTTCTGTTTCCGAGGTCGAGCACCGGGCGCTTGATCATCGAGGGCTGCGCGAGCATCAGTTCGACGGCCTTGGCCTGGTCGAGGTCGGCCTTGCTGGCCTCATCGAGCTTGCGGAAGGTAGTGCCCGCGCGGTTCAGCACCACTTCCCAGCCGTGCTCGGCGCACCACTGGTTCAGGTGCTCGCGATCGATGCCGGAGGTCTTGTAGTCGTGGAAGTCATAGCTGACAGCGTGTTCATCGAGCCAGGTGCGCGCCTTTTTCATGGTGTCGCAGGCCTTGATGCCGAAAAGGTGCAACGTTTTGCTTGAAGCGGTCAAGGAATTGCCCCCTCTGGAGTGCTGGTAATCGAAGGTCCGGGATTATGCCACGACGGCGGCGCTTAGGCGTCGGCGGCTGCGGGGCTTTGTCGTATTGTGCGGCGCGGACCCGGGCGTTGCGACTTTCGTGCAGCGGCGTGAGCGCAGCTTAAGCGGCTAACATGGCACTTGTGCGGTGAATTGTCGCCGCGTTTGTGTGTCTGCTCTGAACGTTCGAATCAGGAACCCCGCTTTATGCAAACCGCCTATACCGTCCTCATCATGCTGATGCTGGTGAGCCTCTCGCGTCTTGTCGGGCGGGTGATCCCACTGCCACTGCCCCTGGTGCAGATCAGCGCCGGGGCCCTGCTGGCCTGGCCGACCCTGGGCCTGCACGTGGCCCTGGACCCGGAGCTGTTCCTGTTCCTGTTCCTGCCGCCGCTGTTGTTTTCCGATGGCTGGCGCATGCCCAAGCGCGAGTTCTGGCGACTGCGTGGCCCGATCCTGACCCTGGCCGTGGGGCTGGTGCTGTTCACCGTGGTCGGCGCCGGTTATTTCATCCACTGGCTGCTGCCGACCATTCCCTTGCCGGTGGCCTTCGCCCTGGCGGCGGTGCTGTCGCCCACCGACGCCGTCGCGGTCTCGGCGATTTCCCAGAACCGCCTGCCGACGCCGTTGATGCACATGCTCCAGGGCGAGGCGTTGATGAACGACGCCTCGGGCCTGGTGACCTTCAAGTTTGCCCTGGTGGCGGCGGTCACCGGGGTGTTTTCCCTGGCCAATGCCAGCCTGACGTTCGTCCTGGTGGCGGTGGGTGGCCTGGCGGTGGGCGTGGCCCTGAGCTGGTTGGTGGGGCGTTTGCGGGCCTGGATGATCGCCCGTGGCTGGGACGACCCGGCGACCCACGTGGTGTTCATGTTGCTGCTGCCGTTCGCCGCCTATGTGCTGGCCGAGCGCCTGGGCGCCTCGGGCATCCTTTCGGCGGTGGCGGCGGGGATGATGCAGAGCTGGCTCGACCTGCTGCCGCGCCAGACCAGCACCCGCCTGCTCAACCGCAGTGTCTGGTCGTTGCTGGAGTTCGCTTTCAACGGCCTGATTTTCCTGCTGCTGGGCTTGCAGCTACCGGACATCATCAAGGCGGTGGTCAGCCAGGAGACGTCGCTCTGGCCGACCCTGGCCTACCGTTGCCTGGATGTGGTGGCGATCTTCCTGGTGTTGCTGGTACTGCGTTTCATCTGGGTGCAGAGCATCTGGCGCCTGTCGGGCCTGTTGCGGCGCTGGCGCGGCAAGGGCGAGCTGACCCTGGTGCCCACCGCGCGTTCCTGCTGGCTGCTGACCGTGGGCGGGGTGCGCGGGGCGGTGACCCTGGCCGGCGTGATGTCGGTGCCTCTATTCCTGGGCGCGGGTGAAGCCTTTCCCGAACGTGACCTGCTGATCTTCATTGCCGCCGGGGTGATCCTGCTGTCCCTGGTGGCGGCGTGCATCGCCTTGCCGCTGTTGCTGCGTGGCATCGTCAAGAGCCCTGACGACAAGCGCCGGGGCGAAGTGCGCGATGCCTGGCGCAAGACCGCCGAGGCGGCGATCCATGCGCTGGAAGCCGAGGAGGTCGCCGAGTCCGGCGAGGCTCCGGATGCCGCCCAGGCCGCCCTGAGCAGCGAGCTCAAGGGCCGGTTGATGGCCGAGTACCGGCATCAGCTGGAGGTCTACAACGATTCTGCCGAGGCCCAGGCCCTGGCCCAGCAGATGGACCTGCTGGAGCGGCGCCTGCGGCTCAAGGCCCTGCGCGCGCAACGGCTGGAGCTGTACCGCCTGAGCCGCCAGCATCAGATCGGCGACGATGTGCTGCGTGAAGTGCTGGCGGAACTGGACTTGAGCGAGGCGAACCTGGGATCGGTGAAATGACGCTGGTGTAGGAGCGAGCGGGCGGCGATCCGACTTGCCCGCGATACAGACGACGCAATGCACCTGATGCACCGCGTTATCGTTCATCGCGAGCAAGCCTCGCTCCTACAGGTTGGCGAGATTACTTGCGGCGCTGGACGAAATCGCGAATCCGCTCGGCGGCCTCGACGCATTCGGCCAATGGCGCCACCAGCGCCATGCGCACACGGCCGGCGCCGGGGTTGGTGCCGTCCACATCGCGGGAAAGATAGGAACCCGGGACCACGGTCACGTGTTCCTGTTCGAACAGGTCGCGGCAGAACGCTGCGTCATCACCGGCCACGTTCGGCCACAGGTAGAAACTGCCGTCCGGGCGTTGCACATCCATGACCGGTGCGAGAATCGCCAGCACCGCATCGAATTTCTCGCGGTACAGCGCGCGGTTGGCCCGCACGTGGACTTCATCGTTCCAGGCGGCGACGCTGGCCAGTTGGGTCTGCACCGGCATGGCGCAGCCGTGGTAGGTGCGGTACAGCAAGAAGCCCTTGAGAATCTCGGCATCGCCGGCGACGAAGCCCGAGCGCAGGCCCGGCAGGTTGGAGCGCTTGGACAGGCTGTGGAACACCACGCAGCGCTTGAAGTCCTTGCGGCCCAGCTCGGCGCAGGCGCTGAGCAGGCCGGGCGGCGGCGATTGCTCGTCGAAATACAGCTCGCTATAGCATTCGTCGGCGGCGATCACGAAGTCGTGCTCGTCCGCCAGCGCGATCAGCTTCTTCAGGGTTGCCAGCGGAATCAACGCGCCGGTGGGGTTGCCCGGCGAGCACAGGAACAGGATCTGGCAGCGCTGCCAGATCTCGGCCGGTACTGCCTCGAAGTCCGGGTTGAAGCCGTTCTCGTCCAGGCACGGCAGGTAGTGCGGCTTGGCCCCGGCCAGGAACGCTGCGCCCTCGTAGATCTGGTAGAACGGGTTGGGACTGACCACCAGGGCGTCCTCGCCGCGGTTGACCACGGTCTGGGTGAAGGCGAACAGCGCCTCGCGAGTACCGTTCACCGGCAGCACGTTACGCGCCGGGTCGATCCAGCCCTCCGGCACGCCGAAGCGTCGCTCGCACCAGGCACCGATGGCCTCGCGCAGGGCCGGGATGCCCAGGGTAGTGGGGTACACGGCCATCTGGTCGAGGTTGTTGGCCAGGGCCTCGGCGACGAAGCTCGGCGAGCGGTGCTTCGGTTCGCCGATGGACAGGGCAATGGGACGCTTGTCAGGGTTGGGAGTGACGCCGCCGAGCAAGGCGCGGAGCTTTTCGAACGGATAGGGCTGCAGCTGGTTCAGAGCGTTGTTCATCGGTGCGGGGTCTCGATCAAAGCGTCGGGTCATGACCTGTCAGATGCTCAGGCGGGTCATTTCGATAGTCGGTTCATGGCTGACGCTCAACTGGCTGACGATCGCATCCTGCAGGCGACTGCACAGCTGGGGGTCGGAAAGGGGCTGGTTGTTCGCGTCGGTAATGAAGAACACGTCTTCCACACGCTCGCCCAGGGTGGCGATCTTGGCGTTCTGCAGCGACAGGTCGAACTCCAGGAAGATCTTGCCGATGCGCGCCAGCAGCCCCGGGCGGTCGGGGGCGCTGAGTTCCAGCACGGTGACCGGGCGCTGGGCGTCGTTGTGGATGGTCACCTCGGGGGCGAAGGCGAAGTGCTTGAGCTGGCGCGGTACCCGGCGCTGGATGATGGTCGGGTAGTCGTCGGGATTGCGCAGGGCATCGGTCAGGCCCTTGCGGATCTGCTCGACCCGCTGCGGATTGTTGCCGATGGATTCGCCGTCGTTGTCCAGGACGATGTAGGTGTCGAGGGTGAACTGGCTGCTGGAGGTGATGATCCGGGCGTCATGGATGTTCAGGTTGAGCTGGTCCATGGCGGCCACGGTCACGGCGAAGAAGTCGTGCTGGTCGGGGGCATAGATGAAGATCTGCGTGCCGCCCTCGAACTCGCGCTGGGTGATTTCCTTGATCAGCACCAGCGAGCCGCCGTCGGCCGGCTGCTGGAGGATGGCGTCGCTGTGCCAGGCCACGTCGCCGGCGGTGTGGCGCAGGAAGTAGTCGTCCCCCAGCTGTGACCAGAGTTGTTCGACCTCGTCCGGGTCGGTGCCATTGCGCACCAGGATATCCAGGGCCGCGCTCTGGGTCTGGCGGATCTGTTCCTCGCGATCCACCGGGTTCTCCAGGCCGCGCCGCAGGGCGCGCTTGGTCTCGGTGTAGAGCTGGCGCAGCAGGCTGGCGCGCCAGGAGTTCCACAGGCTGGGGTTGGTGGCGTAGATGTCGGCCACGGTCATCACGTAGAGGTAGTCCAGGCGGGTCTGGTCCACCACGACCTGGGCGAAGTCGTGGATCACCTGCGGGTCGGAGAGGTCCTTGCGCTGGGCGGTGGTGGACATCACCAGGTGGTTCTGCACCAGCCAGACGATCAGCCGGGTGTCCCATAGTGGCAGCTGGTGGCGGATGCAGAAGGCCTCGGCGTCCACTGCGCCGATTTCCGAGTGGTCGCCTTGCCGGCCCTTGCCGATGTCGTGGTAGAGGCCGGCCATGTAGATCAGCTCCGGCTTGGGCAGCTTGCCCATGAGCTTGCTGGCCAGCGGGAATTTCTCGGAAATGGGCGTGTACTGCAGTTTGCGCAGGTGCTTGATCAGGTTCAGCGTGTGGGCGTCCACGGTATAGATGTGGAACAGGTCGTGCTGCATCTGCCCGACGATGAAGCCGAACTCGGGCAGGTAGCGTCCGAGAATGCCGTAGCGGTTCATCCGCCGCAGGTTGCGGTGGATACCGATCTCGCACTTGAACAGCTCGATGAACAGGCTGGTGTTGCGGATGTCATGGCGGAAATCGTCGTCGATCAGGTGTCGGTGCTCGCGCAACAGGCGGATGGTGTCGGCGCGCACGCCCTTGATCTCAGGGTGCTGGGCCATCAGCACGAAGATCTCCAGCATCGCGAACGGGGTGCGCTTGAACACCTTGTCGTTGATCGCTTCGATATAGCCGTCGTGCAGCTGGAAGCGGGCGTTGATCGGCTGGGGCGGTGCTTCATCCTCGGGCGCGAGGATCACCTCTTCGAAGTGCTGGATGATCAGGTCGCTCAGCTGGGCGATGCTCATCACCACGCGGTAGTACTGCTGCATGAAGCTTTCGATGCTCTGCTTGGCGTCTTCGCCCTCGAAGCCCAGCAGGGTCGCGATGGAGCGCTGGTGGTCGAGCAGCAGGCGGTCTTCGGCGCGTCCGGCGAGCATGTGCAGGGCGTAGCGCACACGCCAGAGGAACTCCTGGGAGGACGCCAGCAAGGCGTTCTCGCTTTCCAGCAGGAACCCTTCGCCGGCCAGAGCCCGCAGGTTCAGGGTGCCGTACTGGCGGCGGGCGACCCAGAGAATGGTCTGGATATCCCGCAGGCCGCCTGGCGAGCCCTTGACGTTGGGCTCCAGGTTGTACTCGGTATCGTTGTACTTGTGGTGGCGAGCCTTTTGTTCGGCGTGCTTGGCCAGGAAGAAGTCCTTGCTCGGCCACATGTGTTCGGTGCTGGTGACTTCCAGCATGCGTTGGCGCAGGCGCTCGGGGCCGGCAATGGTGCGGCTTTCCATCAGGTTGGTGATCACCGTCAGGTCGGCCCGGGCCTGTTCCGCGCATTCATCCACCGAGCGCACGCTTTGCCCCACCTCCAGGCCGATATCCCAGAGCAGGGTGAGGAAGCGTTCGATGGAGTCGCGAAAGATCTCGTGGTCGGCGCTGTCCAGCAGGATCAGCAGGTCGATGTCGGAGTAGGGGTGGAGCTCGCCGCGCCCGTAGCCGCCGACCGCCACCAGGGCGATGTCGGCTTCGGCGCTCCAGTTGAACTGGTCCCAGGCCTTTTGCAGGATGTTGTCGATGAACCAGGCGCGGTCTTCGATGAGCCGGCGGATTTCCCGTCCGCTGCGAAAGCGGTTGTCGAGCACTTCCCGTGCCTGGCGGATGGCTTTCTTGAAGGCCGCGATGGGGCTGGCCTTCAATGCCAGTTCCGCCTGGAACTGGCCGCGGTCGAAGAGTTCGGGATCCACCTGCGGCATCGATTGCTTTCCTTTCTATCTATAAGGTCGGGGCGCGACGGTGTGGATCAGGCGGAGACCCGGGCGATGGTGTCGTCGCTGCGCAGGGTGAAGATCTCGTAGCCGGTCTCGGTCACCAGCAGGGTGTGTTCCCACTGCGCCGACAGCTTGCGGTCCTTGGTGATGGCGGTCCAGCCATCGCCCAGGACCTTGGTGTCGGCCTTGCCCTGGTTGATCATCGGCTCGATGGTGAAGGTCATGCCGGCCTTGAGTTCCATGCCGGTGCCAGCGCGGCCGTAGTGCAGGATCTGCGGTTCTTCGTGGAACACCTTGCCAATACCGTGGCCGCAGAATTCACGGACCACCGAGAAGCCGTTCTTTTCGGCGTGCTTCTGGATCACTTCGCCGATATCGCCCAGGCGGCACCCCGGCTTCACCAGTTCGATGGCCTTGTACATGCATTCCTGGGTGATCTGCGACAGGCGCTCGGCCCATACCGGCACGGTGCCGACGTGGAACATGCGGCTGGTGTCGCCGTGGTAGCCGTCCTTGATGACGGTCACGTCGATGTTC
Organism: Pseudomonas sp. MSSRFD41; assembly: GCF_014230245.1. Lineage (NCBI taxonomy): Bacteria > Pseudomonadati > Pseudomonadota > Gammaproteobacteria > Pseudomonadales > Pseudomonadaceae > Pseudomonas > Pseudomonas sp. MSSRFD41. Next base: position 129,885 of record NZ_JACKZK010000013.1, read on the forward strand.
AGGGTGTCGCCATTCTTCAACGGCTTGTCGTTGGGAATGCCGTGGCACACCACATGGTTGATCGAGGTGCAGATGGACTTGGGGAAGCCCTTGTAGTTCAGCGGGGCCGGGATGGCGCCTTGCACGTTGACGATGTAGTCATGGCAGATGCGATCCAGCTCTTCGGTGGTGACGCCGGGTTTGACATGCTCGGCGATCATTTCCAGCACTTCGGCGGCCAGTTTGCCGGCGACACGCATTTTGGCGATGTCCTCGGGGGTTTTGAGGGTGACGGTCATACAGGCTCTCTTGACGCTCAGGGGCGCGATAAACACGGGATGGCCAGAAAACCGCGCTCGCCAGGCCTTGGCCTGAAATAGGGTCGCGAGGTTTTCGGAAGCCGCAAAGATGCGATTCTAACAGAGGCTCGGCGCAAATCCGCGGTTGTGCCGGTGCTTGCCTTTGTCCAGGGGGCATTCTGGACCGATTCCAGGGGCAGGGCAAAAAACCGCGTGGATCGGCGGATGTGAAACCGGGTTCCGTTTTTGCCCTTGCTGTGATATAAAATGCGCCGCTTTCCGGGGATGCCCCTGAAAAGCCCAAACCCACACACGTGTCGACACGATGACCTGGGTGCCCTCAGCTCAAGCTGTTGGTTGGTCATTGGGATACGTGGAGGCCTAACCCGACTTATTAAGGAACTATCATGTCCCAAGTCAACATGCGCGATATGCTGAAGGCCGGTGTGCACTTCGGCCACCAAACCCGTTACTGGAATCCGAAAATGGGCAAGTACATTTTCGGCGCGCGTAACAAGATTCACATCATCAACCTGGAAAAAACCCTGCCAATGTTCAACGAAGCTCTGACCTTCGTAGAGCGTCTGGCCCAGGGCAAGAACAAGATTCTGTTCGTCGGCACCAAGCGTTCCGCTGGCAAGATCGTTGCTGAAGAAGCAGCACGTTGCGGTTCGCCGTACGTCGATCACCGCTGGTTGGGCGGCATGCTGACCAACTACAAGACCATCCGCGCTTCCATCAAGCGTCTGCGTGACCTCGAAGCTCAGGCTGAAGACGGTACTTTCGCCAAGCTGACCAAGAAAGAGGCGCTGATGCGCACTCGCGATCTGGAAAAGCTGGATCGCTCCCTGGGTGGTATCAAGGACATGGGCGGTCTGCCTGACGCACTGTTCGTGATCGACGTTGATCACGAGCGCATCGCGATCACCGAAGCCAACAAGCTGGGCATCCCGGTCATCGGCGTTGTCGATACCAACAGCAGCCCGGAAGGCGTTGACTACATCATCCCAGGCAACGATGACGCCATTCGCGCCATCCAGCTGTACATGGGTTCGATGGCCGATGCCGTGATCCGTGGCCGCAACAACGTTGCTGGCGGCACCGAAGTGTTCGAAGAAGCTGCAGCACCGGCGGCTGAAGCCTGAGTAACTGACGCTTAGCGTTTACTCAGTACGCAAAAAGGGGGCTTGGCCCCCTTTTTGCCAACTCGAAAAACATTTTGTAGCAGACCCCGACAGTTTCTGTAATGCGTGGCTGCTATGAAGTGGATTCGGGGTAGTGCCCAAGAATTGAGCGCCCGTTCAGTCGGGTGGAATGGTTGAAAACCTATCCAAGAGGATTTTGAAAATGGCAGAGATTACTGCAGCGCTGGTTAAAGAACTGCGCGAGCGTACCGGCGAAGGCATGATGGACTGCAAGAAGGCCCTGACCAAGGCCGGCGGCGACATCGAGAAAGCCATTGATGACATGCGTGCCTCCGGCGCGATCAAGGCTGCCAAGAAGGCTGGCAACGTTGCCGCTGAGGGCGCTATCGCCATCAAGGACGACGGTAAAGCCGCTGTTCTGCTGGAAGTGAACTCGCAGACCGACTTCCTGGCTCTGCAGGACGACTTCAAGGCGTTCGTTGCTGCCAGCGTGGAAAAAGCTTTCGCTGACAAGCTGACCGACGCAGCTCCGCTGATCGAAGCTCAAGAAGCTGACCGCCTGATCCTGGTCGGCAAGACTGGCGAAAACGTCAACATCCGTCGTCTGGCCCGCGTCGAAGGTGATGTGGTCGGTACTTACCTGCACGGTAACAAGATCGGTGTTGCGGTTGTTCTGAAAGGCGGTTCCGTAGAGCTGGCCAAGGACATCGCCATGCACGTAGCTGCAAGCAACCCTGAGTTCCTGCTGCCATCGCAAGTTTCCGCCGAAGCCATCGAGCGCGAAAAAGGCGTCTTCATGCAGCTGAACGAAGACAAGATGAAGGGCAAGCCAGCCGACATCGTTGAAAAAATGATCGCTGGCCGTATCAGCAAGTTCCTGGCCGAGGCCAGCCTGGTTGAGCAAGCTTTCGTCAAGGATCCAGAAGTCACCGTTGGTGCCCTGGCCAAGAAAGGCGGCGCTGAAATCGTTTCCTTCACTCGTTTCGCCGTAGGCGAAGGCATCGAGAAGAAAGAAGACAACTTCGCCGAAGAAGTTGCTGCACAACTGGCTGCTGCCAAGCAACAGTAAGACGGTTTTACAACTGTCGCCCGAAAGAGGCTGCCCGCTCACGCGCGCAGCCTCTTTTCAAATGGGTAGGGCGATTTTGTTGTCCGCTTCCGGAACCGGCTTACAAAGCCGTGTTCTGATGGCGCTGTGACAGCGTCAAGCTAGAGTGAACGCAAGCTGCAAACAGCTCGCAAAGAATTTTTAAATACGCCGCAGGAGAGATTCGCAATGGCTCAGCAGGGCAGTGGTTATCAAGCTCGCTATAAACGCATTCTACTCAAGCTTAGCGGCGAGGCCCTGATGGGCTCGGAAGAGTTCGGGATCGATCCCAAGGTGCTGGACCGCATGGCGCTGGAAGTCGGCCAACTGGTCGGTATCGGTGTCCAGGTAGGCTTGGTGATCGGTGGTGGCAACCTGTTCCGCGGTGCCGCCTTGAGCGCTGCCGGCATGGATCGGGTCACTGGCGACCATATGGGCATGCTGGCCACCGTCATGAACGGTCTGGCCATGCGCGACGCGCTGGAACGTGCCAATATCTCGGCCATCGTGATGTCGGCTATTTCCATGGTTGGCGTGACCGATCACTATGACCGCCGCAAGGCCATGCGCCACCTGAACTCCAAAGAAGTGGTGATCTTCGCGGCCGGTACCGGTAACCCGTTCTTCACTACCGACTCTGCAGCATGCCTGCGGGCCATCGAGATCGACGCCGATGTCGTGCTCAAGGCGACCAAGGTCGATGGTGTTTACACTGCAGATCCATTCAAGGACCCGCATGCCGAGAAGTTCGATCATCTGACCTACGATGAAGTGCTGGATCGCAAGCTGGGAGTGATGGATCTGACGGCTATCTGCCTGTGCCGCGACCACAAGATGCCGCTGCGGGTCTTTAACATGAACAAGCCCGGCGCCCTGCTGAATATCGTGCATGGTGGCGCTGAAGGAACCCTGATCGAGGAAGGCGAACAATGATCAACGAAATCAAGAAAGACGCCCAGGAGCGCATGAAGAAGAGCCTGGAGTCCCTGGCTCATGCGTTCGGCCAGATCCGCACTGGCAAGGCGCACCCCAGCATCCTGGGTAGCGTGATGGTGCCTTACTACGGCGCCGACACTCCGTTGAGCGGCGTCGCCAACGTGACGGTGAAGGATTCCCAGACCCTGCAGGTCGTGCCGTTCGAGCGCAATATGCTGGGCGCCATCGACAAGGCCATTGGCAGCGCCGGCCTGAACCTCAACCCAACCAACCTGGGTGAGTTGCTGCTGATCAAGATGGCGCCGCTGACCGAGGAAACCCGCAAGGGCTTCACCAAGCAGGCACGCGCTGCTGCCGAGGACGCACGGGTTGCGGTACGCAACATTCGTCGTGATGCCCTGGGCGAGCTGAAGAAGCTGTCCAAGGACAAGGCCATCAGCGAAGACGAGGAGCGCCGCGCCGGTGCTGAAATCGACAAGCTGATCAAGGAGTTCGAGGGCCAGATCGCCAAGGCGACCGAGGAAAAAGAAAAAGACCTGATGGCCGTATAAGGGTCAGGACGTTTTCATGGAAAAGACCAAACAGCCTGTGCCGTCTTCAGTGCCACGCCATGTCGCGATCATCATGGACGGAAACAACCGCTGGGCAAAAAAACGCTTCATGCCGGGGGTTGCCGGGCATAAGGCGGGCGTTGATGCGGTACGTGCAGTCATCGAAGTGTGCGCCGAGGCCAAGGTCGAGGTTCTGACCCTGTTTGCCTTTTCCAGTGAAAACTGGCAGCGCCCGGCCGATGAAGTCAGTGCCTTGATGGACTTGTTCTTCAAGGCGCTGCGTCGTGAGGCCAAGCGCCTCAACGACAACAACATCAGCCTGCGGATCATCGGTGATCGTTCGCGGTTCCATCCCGAGTTGCAGGCGGCGATGCGCGAGGCCGAAGCCATCACCGCCGGCAGCGATCGTTTCATCCTGCAGATCGCCGCCAACTACGGCGGGCAGTGGGATATCGCCCAGGCTGCCCAGCGTCTGGCGCGTGAGGTGCAGGCCGGTCACTTGCGGCCCGATGACATCACTCCGGATTTGCTGCAGGCTTGCCTGGCCACCGGCGATTTGCCGTTGCCGGACCTGTGCATACGCACGGGCGGTGAGCATCGCATCAGCAATTTCCTGCTGTGGCAGCTGGCTTATGCCGAACTGTATTTCTCCGACCTGTTCTGGCCGGACTTCAAACACGATGCCATGCGCCACGCGCTGGCCGATTACGCATCTCGCCAGCGGCGCTTCGGTAAAACGAGCGAGCAGGTCGAGGCTGGAGCCCGGGTTTAATGCTCAAACAACGAATCATTACTGCGCTGATCCTGCTGCCGATCGCCTTGGGTGGATTTTTCCTGCTCGAAGGCTCGAACTTCGCCCTGTTCATCGGCCTGGTGGTCGCCTTGGGTGGTTGGGAGTGGGCGCGCCTGGCAGGTTTCAATGCACAGCCGGCGCGAATCGCCTATGCAGTGGCGGTGGCGGCGCTGTTGTTCTTGATGCACCTGGTTCCAGGTGTCGCTCCGTGGGTCCTGGGTGCGGCTGTGCTCTGGTGGGGCTTGGCGACATACCTGGTGCTCACCTATCCACGTAGCAGCGAACAATGGTCCGGGGCGGCCCCCAAGCTGTTGATCGGCCTGCTGATCTTGCTGCCAGCCTGGCAGGGCTTGGTGTTCATCAAGCAATTGCCGCTGGGCAATTGGCTGATCATGGCGGTGATGGTGTTGGTCTGGGGCGCGGACATCGGTGCCTATTTCTCGGGACGGGCCTTTGGCAAGCGCAAGCTGGCGCCCCAGGTCAGCCCTGGCAAGAGCTGGGAGGGCGTGTATGGCGGTCTCGCGCTGAGCCTGGTTATCACCGCGGTAGTAGGGCTGGTTCGTGGCTGGGGCTTCGGCCAACTGTTCGTAGCGCTGCTGGGGGCGGCCGTCGTGGTCTTCATCTCGGTGGTCGGCGACCTGACCGAAAGCATGTTCAAGCGCCGGGCTGGTATCAAGGACAGCAGTAACCTGCTGCCTGGCCATGGTGGGGTACTGGACCGGATCGATAGCCTGACTGCGGCGATTCCGGTGTTCGCAGTACTGCTGTGGATGAGCGCATCGTGAGCGGCGTTCAGCAAATCACGGTCTTGGGAGCGACAGGTTCCATTGGCCTGAGCACCCTGGACGTCATCGCTCGTCACCCGGATCGCTACCAGGTATTCGCTCTCACCGGTTTCAGTCGCCTGGCCGAATTGTTGGCCTTGTGTGTGCGCCATGTGCCGCGTTTTGCCGTAGTGCCACAAGAGGCGGCCGCCAGGCGTTTGCGCGACGATCTGCAGGCTGCCGGGCTGCCGACCCGGGTGTTGGTGGGGGAGCAGGGGTTGTGCGAGGTCGCCTCGGCTCCTGAGGTCGATGCGGTGATGGCGGCGATCGTCGGTGCTGCCGGCTTGCGTCCGACTCTGGCAGCGGTCCAGGCCGGCAAGAAGCTTCTCCTGGCCAACAAGGAAGCGCTGGTGATGTCCGGTGCGTTGTTCATGGAGGCGGTGGGTCGCAGTGGGTCGGTATTGCTGCCTATCGACAGCGAGCACAATGCGATCTTCCAGTGCATGCCGAGGGATTTCTCCCGAGGTCTCGGCCAGGTAGGGGTGCGACGCATCCTCTTGACTGCTTCTGGCGGTCCGTTTCGGCAGACACCGCTGTCCGAGCTGGAAGACGTCTCGCCAGAGCAGGCTTGCGCTCATCCGAATTGGTCCATGGGGCGCAAGATCTCGGTCGACTCGGCAAGCATGATGAACAAGGGCCTGGAGCTCATCGAAGCTTGTTGGCTGTTCGATGCCAGGCCGGCGCAGGTCGAGGTGGTCGTGCACCCGCAAAGTGTGATCCACTCGCTAGTGGACTACGTCGACGGCTCGGTACTGGCGCAGTTGGGGAACCCGGATATGCGTACGCCGATCGCCAACGCCCTGGCCTGGCCGGAGCGAATCGACTCCGGTGTGGCGCCGCTCGACCTGTTCGCCATTGCCCGCCTGGACTTCCAGGCACCCGATGAGCAACGGTTCCCATGCCTGCGCCTGGCTCGCCAGGCGGCCGAGGCGGGCGGCAGCGCCCCGGCGATGTTGAACGCGGCCAACGAAGTGGCGGTCTCGGCATTTCTCGAGCGGCGCATCCGCTACCTGGAGATCGCGAGTATCATCGACGAGGTTTTGAATCGTGAGCCGGTGGTTGCGGTCAACGAGCTGGATGCCGTATTCGCGGCGGATGCCCAGGCCCGGCTGCTGGCTGACCAATGGTTGCAGCGTAACGGGCGATAGGATTCGCGACCCGCGCGAGTGACGGCGAATAGGATTGCGGAGAAAGTAGATGAGCGCGCTCTATATGATTGTCGGCACCCTGGTAGCCCTGGGCGTGCTGGTCACCTTTCACGAATTCGGTCATTTCTGGGTTGCCCGCCGCTGTGGCGTCAAGGTGCTGCGTTTCTCCGTGGGTTTCGGCATGCCCCTGGTGCGCTGGCATGATCGCCATGGCACCGAGTTCGTGGTCGCTGCCATTCCCCTGGGCGGCTACGTGAAGATGCTCGACGAGCGTGAAGGCGAGGTGGCGCTCGCGGAGCTCGATCAATCCTTCAATCGCAAGTCCGTTCGCCAGCGTATCGCCATCGTCGCGGCGGGCCCGATTGCCAACTTCCTCCTGGCCCTGGTGTTTTTCTGGGCCCTAGCGATGCTGGGCAGCCAGCAGGTACGACCGGTTATCGGTGAAGTGGAGGCCGGTAGCGTCGCCGCCAAGGCTGGGCTGGGTCCGGGACAGGAAATCGTCGCCATCGACGGTGAGCCGACGGCCGGCTGGGCGGCAGTGAATCTGCAATTGGTACGCCGCCTGGGCGAAAGCGGTACGTTGCAACTGCTGGTCCGTGAACAAGGTGCTACAGCCGATTCCCCGCGCCAGTTGGTGCTGGATAAGTGGCTCAAAGGCGCCGACGAGCCCGATCCAATCCGTTCCCTGGGTATCCGTCCCTGGCGCCCAGCCTTGCCTCCGGTGCTGGCCGAACTCGATCCGAAAGGTCCGGCCCAGTCTGCAGGCCTGAAAAACGGCGATCGACTGTTGGCTCTCGATGGTCAGGCGCTCGATGACTGGCAGCAGGTGGTCGACTGGGTGCGTGGGCATCCAGCGGCCAGGATCGTGCTGCATGTCGAGCGTGATGGCGCCCGAATCGAGGTTCCCGTAACCCTGGCCAGCCGGGGTGACAGCAAGGCGCCGAGCGGTTATCTGGGGGCGGGTGTGAAGGCCGTCGACTGGCCGCCACAGATGCTGCGTGAAGTCAGTTATGGTCCTCTGGAGGCGATTGGCGAAGGTGCCCGGCGCACTTGGACGATGAGCGTCCTGACCCTGGAATCACTGAAGAAAATGTTGTTCGGCGAGCTCTCGGTAAAAAACTTGAGCGGACCGATAACCATTGCTAAAGTGGCGGGCGCTTCTGCCCAGTCGGGCATTGCCGATTTCTTGAATTTCCTTGCTTATCTGAGTATTAGCCTGGGCGTTCTGAATTTGTTGCCCATCCCGGTACTGGATGGGGGACACTTATTGTTTTATCTGATCGAGTGGGCGCGTGGTCGTCCCTTGTCGGATCGGGTGCAAGGTTGGGGGATACAGATCGGTATCAGCTTGGTGGTCGGAGTCATGCTGCTTGCTCTGGTCAACGATCTGGGTCGTCTGTAACGCTTCGCTGAATTGCGAATCTGCCGCATTTTGCGGCAGTTTGTTTATTGCCAGTTGGAATAAGAAAGGACTTCATGAAACGTCTGCTGCTAACTGCGGTTCTCTCCGTATTGATGATCGCCGAAGTTCACGCCGAGTCCTTCACTATCTCCGATATTCGCGTCAACGGCCTCCAGCGCGTTTCCGCGGGTAGCGTCTTTGGTGCCTTGCCGTTGAACGTCGGCGAGCAGGCGGACGACCGTCGCCTGGTGGAATCCACTCGTGCGCTGTTCAAAACCGGTTTCTTTCAAGACATCCAGTTGGGGCGCGATGGCAACGTCCTGGTCATCACGGTAGTCGAGCGGCCTTCGGTTGCCAGCATCGAGATCGAAGGTAACAAGGCGATCTCCACCGACGACCTGATGAAGGGCCTCAAGCAGTCCGGCCTGGCCGAAGGCGAAATCTTCCAGCGTGCGACCCTTGAAGGTGTGCGTAACGAACTGCAGCGTCAGTATGTTGCTCAAGGTCGTTACTCGGCCACCGTCGAGACCGAAGTAGTCCCGCAGCCGCGTAACCGTGTCGGCCTGAAGGTGAAGATCAACGAAGGTACGGTCGCGGCCATCCAGCACATCAACGTGGTAGGCAATACCGTCTTTCCCGACGACGACCTGATCGGCCTGTTCGAGCTCAAGACCACCAACTGGCTGTCGTTCTTCAAGAACGATGACAAGTACGCCCGTGAAAAACTCTCCGGTGACCTGGAGCGCCTGCGTTCCTATTACCTGGATCGTGGCTATATCAACATGGATATCGCCTCGACCCAGGTGTCCATCACTCCGGACAAGAAACACGTCTACATCACCGTCAATATCAACGAAGGCGAGAAGTACAGCGTTCGTGACGTCAAGCTCAGCGGCGACCTGAAAGTGCCTGAAGACCAGGTCAAGGCATTGCTGCTGGTGGAGAAGGGCCAGGTGTTCTCGCGCAAGCTGATGACCACCACCTCCGAGCTGATTACCCGTCGCCTGGGTAACGACGGCTACACCTTCGCCAACGTCAACGGCGTGCCGCAACCCCATGATGACGACCACACCGTCGACATCACCTTCGTGGTGGATCCAGGCAAGCGCGCCTACGTCAACCGAATCAACTTCCGTGGCAACACCAAGTCCGAGGATGAAGTGCTGCGTCGCGAAATGCGTCAGATGGAAGGCGGTTGGGCATCGACCTACCTGATCGACCAATCCAAGACTCGCCTCGAACGCCTGGGCTTCTTCAAGGAAGTCAACGTCGAGACGCCGGCCGTGCCAGGTGTCGATGACCAGGTCGACGTCAACTACGCCGTCGAGGAGCAGGCTTCGGGTTCGATCACCGCCAGTGTCGGTTTCGCCCAGAGTGCGGGCCTGATCCTCGGTGGTTCGATCACTCAGAACAACTTCCTGGGTACTGGTAACAAGGTCAGCATCGGCCTGACCCGCAGCGAATACCAGAGCCGCTACAACTTCGGCTACGTGGACCCCTACTGGACCGCCGATGGCGTGAGCCTGGGCTACAACGCCTTCTATCGCACCACTGACTACAAGGACCTGGATGTCGATGTAGCCAGCTATGCGGTGGATAGCCTGGGTGCCGGTGTCAGCGTGGGCTACCCGATCAGCGAGACTTCGCGCCTGACCTTCGGCCTGACGGCCCAGCAGGACAAGATCAAGACCGGTCGCTACACCGTCGACGAAATCTTCGATTTCGTGAACAAGCAAGGCAAGAGCTACCTGAACTTCAAGGCTTCTGCCGGCTGGTCCGAATCGACCCTGAACAAAGGTGTACTGGCGACTCGCGGTCACTCGCAAAGCGTGGTGCTGGAAACCACCACTCCGGGTAGCGACCTGTCGTTCTTCAAGCTCGACTACCGTGGCCAGTTGTTCACGCCGCTGACCGACAACTACACCATGCGTTTCCATACCGAGCTGGGTTATGGCGATGGCTTTGGCGATACCAAGGGCTTGCCGTTCTACGAGAACTACTATGCCGGTGGTTTCAACTCGGTTCGTGGTTTCAAGGACAGCACCCTTGGCCCACGCAGTACGCCCAGCCGCGGTGCGGCTGTGACCGGTAACGCCGGTACCACCCGCGATTCGGATCAGGACCCGCTACCGTTCGGTGGTAACGTATTGATCCAGGGCGGTGCGGAGTTGCTGTTCCCCCTGCCGTTCGTCAAGGATCAGCGTTCCCTGCGTACCTCGTTGTTCTGGGATGTGGGTAATGTCTTCGATTCTCGTTGCGAGAGCACGTCCAATACCATCCCTTCGTCGAACCTGAAACGTAAGTGCGACGATATCAGCTTCACCAACCTGGCCAGCTCGGTGGGTGTCGGTGTGACGTGGGTAACCGCTCTGGGGCCATTGAGTTTTGCCCTGGCGATGCCGATCAAGAAACCGAACGACGCTGAAACTCAGGTGTTCCAATTCTCTCTCGGCCAGACCTTCTAACTGCCTGGCCCAAGACAACGACAATGGATTTTGTAGGAGTGCATCGTGCGTAAGTTGACTCAATTGGTTCTCCTGGCCTCCGTTCTGGTCGCGAGCCCGGCATTCGCCGAAATGAAAATTGCCGTCCTGAACTATCAGATGGCCCTGCTGGAATCGGACGCAGCCAAGAAGTACGCCGTGGATGCCGAGAAAAAATTCGGCCCGCAGTTGAACAAGCTCAAGACCCTGGAAAGTAGCGCCAAGGGTATTCAGGATCGCCTGGTTGCCGGTGGCGACAAGATGCAGCAAGGCGAGCGTGAGCGCCTGGAGCTCGAATTCAAGCAAAAGGCCCGGGACTTCCAGTTCCAGTCCAAAGAGCTGAACGAAGCCAAGGCCGTGGCTGACCGGGAAATGCTCAAGCAGCTCAAGCCCAAGCTGGACAGCGCTGTGGAAGAGGTCATCAAGAAAGGCGGTTTCGACCTGGTCTTCGAGCGTGGCGCAGTGATCGATGTTAAGCCTCAGTACGACATCACTCGCCAGGTTATCGAGCGCATGAATCAGCTGAAGTAAGCCATGACCGCAATTATGAAGCTCGGCCAGTTGGCCGAGTTCCTCGGTGCCACCCTCCGTGGCGATGGGGAGAAGGAAATCACTGGGCTAGCCACCTTGCAGGAGGCTGGCCCAGCTCAGTTGAGCTTTTTGGCAAATCCCCAATATCGCAAGTACCTGGTCGATAGCCGGGCTGGCGCGGTGTTGTTGAAAGCAGCCGATGCCGATGCCTATGTCGGTGACGCCCTGGTGGTGGCCGACCCTTACCTGTCCTATGCCCGTGTTTCCCATTTCTTCGATCCCAAGCCCAAGGTGCAGGCCGGTATCCATCCGTCCGCGGTGATCGCCAATGATGCTCAGGTCGATCCAACGGCCAGTATCGGCGCCTTTGTCGTGATCGAAAGCGGAGCCCGGATCGACGCTGGTGTCACCGTTGGCGCCCATTGCGTCATCGGTGCCCGTAGCGTGGTGGGCGAGGGCGGCTGGTTGGCGCCAAGGGTGACCCTGTACCACGACGTGCGCATCGGCAAGCGCGTGGTGATCCAGTCGGGTGCAGTGCTGGGCGGCGAAGGCTTCGGTTTCGCCAACTCGAAGGGCATCTGGCACAAGATCGCCCAGGTGGGCGGCGTCACCATCGGCGATGATGTGGAGATCGGCGTCAACACGGCGATCGACCGTGGAGCCCTGGCCGACACCATCATCGGCAACGGTGTGAAGCTCGACAACCAGATCCAGATCGCCCACAACGTCCAGGTCGGTGATCACACCGCGATGGCTGCTTGCGTAGGAATCTCCGGCAGCACCAAGATCGGCAAGCACTGCATGCTCGCCGGCGGTGTTGGCCTGGTGGGTCATATCGAGATTTGCGACAACGTTTTCCTCACCGGGATGACCATGGTGACCCACTCGATCACCGAGCCGGGGGCCTACTCTTCCGGCACTGCCATGCAACCGGCTGCCGAGTGGCGCAAAAGTGCGGCCCGCATCCGTCAGCTCGATGATCTCGCGCGGCGTTTGCGCCAGTTGGAAAAGCGCGTCGGGGACGTGACCCCCGGCGACAATGCTTCATCAGATGGCTGATACCATTTCCACATCAAGTGTGCGCAGCCGCTAGACTGCCTGCTTCCTTGATTTGCTAGAGGAGCGTGCCTTGACCGCACGCTCCCCATCTTTACTACAGGCTTCCCCCCGAAATGATGGACATCAACGAGATTCGCGAATACTTGCCTCACCGTTACCCTTTCCTGCTGGTGGATCGGGTAGTGGATCTGGATGTCGAGGGCAAGTGCATTCGTGCCTACAAGAATGTCAGCATCAACGAGCCGTTCTTCAATGGCCACTTCCCTGCGCATCCGATCATGCCAGGCGTGCTGATCATCGAGGCCATGGCCCAGGCTGCGGGCATTCTGGGTTTCAAGATGCTCGACGTGAAGCCTGCCGACGGCACCCTCTACTACTTCGTCGGCTCCGACAAGCTGCGCTTCCGTCAGCCGGTGTTGCCGGGTGACCAGCTGATCCTCGAAGCCAAGTTCATCAGCTGCAAGCGCCAGATCTGGAAGTTCGAGTGCCAGGCATCGGTCGACGGCAAGCCAGTGTGCTCCGCCGAGATCATTTGCGCGGAACGCAAACTATGAGTTTGATTGACCCTCGCGCAATCATCGATCCGACGGCCGTCCTGGCCGACGACGTTGAGGTTGGCCCGTGGTCGATCATCGGCGCTGGTGTGGAGATCGGCGAGGGTACAGTGATCGGGCCCCATGTGGTCCTCAAGGGCCCGACCCGGATCGGCAAGCACAACCGCATCTACCAGTTTTCCTCGGTAGGCGAAGACACGCCTGATCTGAAATACAAGGGTGAAGAAACCCGCCTGGTGATCGGCGACCACAACGTGATCCGCGAAGGCGTGACCATTCACCGCGGCACCATCCAGGACCGCTCCGAAACCACCCTGGGCGATCACAACCTGATCATGGCCTATGCCCACATCGGCCACGACAGCGTGATCGGCAATCATTGCATCCTGGTCAACAACACCGCGTTGGCTGGCCACGTGCATGTGGATGACTGGGCGATCCTCTCCGGTTTCACCCTGGTGCATCAGTACTGCCATATTGGTGCCCACAGCTTTTCCGGCATGGGTACCGCCATCGGCAAGGACGTTCCGGCTTTCGTCACCGTGTTCGGCAACCCTGCCGAAGCCCGCAGCATGAACTTCGAAGGCATGCGCCGGCGTGGTTTCAGCGATGACTCGATCCACGCGCTGCGTCGCGCCTACAAGGTGGTCTATCGCCAGGGGCTGACGGTGGACCAGGCCCTGGCCGAATTGGCCGAGGCCGCCGAGCAGTATCCCGAAGTCGCACTGTTTCGCGACTCGATCCAGTCTTCGACTCGCGGCATCACCCGCTAATCATGAGCACTCTGCGTATTGCGCTGGTGGCTGGGGAAGCCTCTGGCGACATTCTTGGCGCCGGTCTGATGCGCGCCTTAAAGGCCCGGCATCCGGCGGTGGAGTTCATCGGTGTCGGCGGGCCATTGATGGAGGCCGAGGGCCTGGTCTCCTACTTTCCCATGGAGCGCCTGGCGGTCATGGGGCTGGTCGAGGTTCTTGGTCGCCTGCGCGAACTGCTGGCCCGACGCAAGAAGCTGGTCCAGACCCTGATCGCCGAAAAGCCCGATGCATTCATCGGTATCGATGCCCCGGACTTCACCCTGAATATCGAGCTCAAATTGCGCCAGGCCGGGATCAAGACCGTGCACTACGTCAGTCCATCGGTATGGGCCTGGCGGCAGAAGCGTGTGCTGAAGATCCGCGAAGGCTGCGACCTGATGCTGACCCTGTTTCCTTTCGAGGCCCGGTTCTACGAGGAAAAAGGCGTGCCGGTGAAGTTCGTCGGCCATTCCCTGGCCGATGCCATCCCCTTGCAAGCGGATCGGGCAGCGGCTCGCGCCGAGCTCGGTTTGCCCGACGGCCCGCTGGTAGCGCTGATGCCAGGCAGTCGCGGCGGCGAAGTAGGGCGCCTGGGCAGCCTGTTCCTGGAGGCCGCCGAGCGCTTGCGGGCCATGCGCCCGGGTGTGCGTTTCATCCTGCCTTGCGCCAATGCCCAGCGGCGGACCCAGGTGGAAGAGCTGCTGGTCGGTCGCGACCTGCCGCTGACGCTGCTCGATGGCCAGTCGCACAAGGCCCTGGCGGCCTGCGACGCGGTATTGATCGCCTCGGGGACGGCGACCCTGGAGGCCCTGCTGTACAAGCGGCCGATGGTGGTGGCCTATCGCCTGGCGCCGCTGACGTTCTGGATTCTCAAACGCATGGTCAAGAGCCCGTACGTTTCCCTGCCCAACCTGTTGGCCCAGCGCCTGCTGGTGCCGGAGTTGCTGCAGGACGATGCGACCGCCGAGGCCTTGGCCAAGACCTTGTCGCCGTTGATCGAGGGTGGCGAAGAGCAGACCAGCGGTTTCGACCAGATCCATCGCACCTTGCGTCGCGATGCATCCAACCAGGCCGCGCAGGCGGTGCTGGAACTGATAGGTAAAGCCCAATGAGCAACTCCAAGAAGCAGATGGGCCTGGATTTCACCCTGGTGGCCGATGCGGGCGACCTGGTGGCGGGTGTCGATGAGGTCGGTCGTGGCCCCCTGTGCGGCGCGGTGGTCACTGCCGCAGTGATTCTCGATCCGAGCCGGCCGATCCTTGGCCTGAACGATTCCAAGAAACTCACCGAGGCCCGCCGCGAACAGCTGTTCGACGAGATCTGCGAGAAGGCCCTGAGCTGGTGCATCGCCCGGGCGGAAGTCGAGGAGATCGACGAACTGAACATCTTGCACGCCACCATGCTGGCCATGCAGCGCGCGGTGGAAGGCCTGAGCGTGACCCCGAAGCTGGCGATGATCGATGGCAACCGCTGCCCCAGGCTGGCGGTGCCGGCCGAAGCGGTGGTCAAGGGCGATAGCAAGGTCCCGGCGATCGCCGCGGCGTCGATACTGGCCAAGGTCAGCCGCGATCGCGAGATGGCCGCCTTCGAGCTCATCTATCCTGGTTACGGTATCGGCGGGCACAAGGGGTATCCGACGCCGGTCCACTTGGAAGCCTTGGCGCGCCTGGGCCCGACCCCGATCCACCGGCGCTCTTTCGCGCCGGTACGCCAGGCCTATGAAGCGCGTGAAGCGCTGGGCCTGGTTCAGTCTTGAGGCTGATGTTTTAACCAAGGCCCGGTACAATCCGGCTGCTTTAAAGCTCCATGAACGACGGCAATGGCCTGTCGGCGGTGGCGATGAACCACTATCGCTGGTCGCCGCGCGCAGGCCTTGGCTGCTTTGCGCTGTAACGCCGAGTTCGAGTCTTTAAAACGCCCGATGTCCGGGCCTCGTTGTTTTCGCGCTATTTACAGGATCACTATGCCGGCTTCATTCGTTCACCTGCGCCTGCACACTGAATTTTCCCTGGTCGACGGTCTGGTGCGGATCAAGCCGCTGGTCAAGGCCCTGGCGGGTATGGGCATGCCGGCGGTGGCGGTTACCGACCAGAGCAACATGTGCTCCCTGGTCAAGTTCTACAAGACCAGCATGAGCGCCGGGATCAAGCCTATCTGCGGCGCCGACCTGTGGCTGGCGAACAAGGACGATGCGGACGGTCCCCTGAGCCGCATCAGCCTGCTGGCGATGAATGCCGTGGGTTATCGCAACCTCACCGAGTTGATTTCCCGTGGCTTTACCGAAGGCCAGCGCAACGGGCTGACCATCATCGAGCGCGATTGGGTGGTCCAGGCCGCCGAAGGCCTGATCATGCTCTCGGCGGCCAAGGAGGGCGAGATCGGCATGGCCCTGGTGGCGGGCGACCTCGCGGTAGCCGAGGCCCTGGCCCTGGAGTGGATGGCGGTGTTCCCGGACCGCTTCTACTTGGAAGTCCAGCGTACCAATCGGCCCAATGACGAAGAGCAACTGCATGGTGCGGTGGCCCTGGCCGACAAGATCGGCGCGCCGTTGGTGGCGACCAACGATGTGCGCTTCATCAAGCAGGACGACTTCGAGGCCCACGAGACCCGGGTATGCATTGGCGAAGGCCGGGCCCTGGATGATCCGCGCCGCTCGAAGAACTACAGCGACCAGCAGTACCTCAAGAGTGCCGAGGAGATGGCCGAGCTGTTCAGCGACTTGCCCGAGGCGCTGGAAAACACCGTGGAGATTGCCAAGCGCTGCAATATCACGGTCCAGCTGGGCAAGTATTTTCTCCCCGACTTCCCGACGCCCAACGGCATGGGCATCGACGATTACCTGCGACATGTTTCCCATGAAGGCCTGGAAGAGCGCCTGGCGGTCCTCTGGCCCAAGGACACCACGCCCAATTACGAAGAGAAGCGCCAGACTTACCTGGATCGCCTGAAGTTCGAGCTGGACATCATCATCCAGATGGGTTTTCCCGGTTACTTCCTGATCGTTATGGACTTCATCAAGTGGGCCAAGAATAACGGCGTTCCGGTGGGCCCGGGCCGGGGGTCGGGTGCTGGTTCCCTGGTGGCCTATGTGCTGAAGATCACCGACCTCGACCCGCTGGCTTATGACTTGCTGTTCGAACGTTTCCTGAACCCCGAACGTATTTCCATGCCCGACTTCGACGTCGACTTCTGCATGGATGGCCGCGACCGGGTGATCGACTACGTGGCCGAGGCCTACGGCCGCAACGCGGTGAGCCAGATCATCACCTTCGGCACCATGGCCGCCAAGGCGGTGGTGCGCGACGTAGCGCGGGTGCAGGGCAAGTCCTACGGCCTGGCCGACCGTCTGTCGAAAATGATCCCCTTCGAGGTCGGCATGACCCTGGAGAAGGCCTACGAGCAGGAAGAAATGCTGCGCGACTTCCTCAAGACCGATGAGGATGGCCGCGAGATCTGGGACATGGCCCTCAAGCTCGAAGGCGTCACCCGTGGTACCGGCAAGCATGCCGGTGGCGTGGTGATCGCTCCGACCAAGCTCACCGACTTCTCGCCGATCGCTTGTGACGAAGAGGGCGGCGGCCTGGTGACCCAGTTCGACAAGGACGACGTCGAGGCGGCTGGCCTGGTGAAGTTCGACTTCCTTGGCCTGCGGACCCTGACGATCATCAAGTGGGCGATGGAGACCATCAATCGCGAGCAGGCCAAGCAGGGCCTGCCGGATGTGAACATCGATTTCATCCCGTTGGATGACAAGAAGACCTACGAGTTGTTGCAGAAGGCCGAGACCACGGCCGTATTCCAGCTCGAATCCCGCGGCATGAAAGAGCTGATCAAGAAGCTCAAGCCCGACTGCCTGGAAGACCTCATCGCTCTGGTGGCGCTGTTCCGCCCAGGCCCGCTGCAGTCGGGCATGGTGGATGACTTCATCAACCGCAAGCACGGTCGCGCCGAGCTGGCCTACCCGCATCCGGACTACCAGTACGAAGGTCTGCAGCCAGTGCTGGCGCCCACCTACGGCATCATCCTGTACCAGGAACAGGTGATGCAGATCGCCCAGGTGATGGCCGGCTACACCCTCGGCGGTGCCGACATGCTGCGCCGGGCCATGGGCAAGAAAAAACCCGAGGAGATGGCCAAGCAGCGCGGTGGCTTCATCGAGGGCTGCGCCAACAACGGTATCGATGCCGACCTGGCCGGTAACATCTTCGACCTGGTGGAAAAGTTCGCTGGCTACGGCTTCAACAAATCCCACTCCGCGGCCTATGGCCTGGTGTCCTACCAGACCGCCTGGCTCAAGACCCACTATCCGGCGCCATTCATGGCTGCGGTACTGTCGGCGGATATGCATAACACCGACAAGGTGGTGGTGCTGATCGAGGAAGTGCGCAGCATGAAGCTGCGCCTCGATGCGCCGGATGTGAACAGTTCCGACTTCAAGTTCACGGTCAACGACGATGGCCGTATCGTCTATGGCCTGGGGGCGATCAAGGGCGTGGGCGAAGGTCCGGTGGAAGCGATCGTCGAGGCCCGGGCCGAAGGCGGCCCGTTCAAGGACCTGTTCGACTTCTGCAGCCGGGTCGATCTCAAGCGCATCAACAAGCGCACCCTGGATGCGTTGATCCGCAGTGGCGCCCTGGATCGCCTGGGGCCTTACTTCCATGACGAGCTCAAGGCCTACCAGGCCAACATCGATCGTAACCGTGCCGTGTTGCTAGCGGCCCTGGAAGAGGCGATCAAGGCGGCCGAACAAACCGCCCGGACCGCCGATAGCGGCCACGCCGACCTGTTCGGCGGGTTGTTCGTCGAGGCGGATGCCGACGTCTATGGCAACCACCGCAGGGCTCGCGAACTGACGCTCAAGGAGCGCCTGCGTGGCGAGAAGGACACCCTGGGCCTGTACCTCACCGGCCACCCGATCGACGAGTACGAGGGCGAGATCCGCCGTTTCGCCCGCCAGCGCATCATCGACCTGAAGCCGGCGCGCGATACCCAGACCGTGGCCGGGATGATCATTGCCCTGCGGGTAATGAAGAACAAGAAAGGCGACAAGATGGGTTTCATCACCCTCGACGACCGTTCCGGGCGAATCGAGGCCTCGTTGTTCGCCGACGCCTTCATGGCTGCCCAGGCCCTGTTGCAGACCGACGCCATGGTGGTCGTGGAGGGCGAGGTCAGCAACGATGACTTCTCCGGCGGCCTGCGCCTGCGGGTCAAGCGGGTGATGAGCATGGAGGATGCACGGACCAACCTGGCCGAAAGCCTGCGCTTGAAAGTCCACAGCGATGCGCTGAAGGGCGATCAGCTACGCTGGCTGGGCGATCTGCTCAAGCGCCACCGCGGCGCGTGCCCGATTTCCATGGAGTACAGCCGCGACGATGCCAAGACCCTGCTGCAGTTCGGCGAGGCCTGGCGCATCGATCCGGCGGACAGCTTGATTCAGGCCCTGCGTGACCAGTTCGGCAAAGACAACGTCTTCCTGCAATACCGTTGACGAACAGGTGCCAGCATTACGCCTTGTCGTTACTTGATCTTTACTATCGACCTCATCGCGCCCGTCCCTTAAGGTAGGGCGCGAACAGACAACCGGCCGGCCCCAGTTTCCCTGGATGTCGAGCTCAGACGGACGCCTATGAACCCGAATTTTCTTGATTTCGAACAGCCGATCGCCGACCTGCAAGCCAAGATCGAAGAGTTGCGCTTGGTCGGTAATGACAATTCGCTGAATATCGGCGATGAGATCTCCCGCCTGCAGGACAAGAGCAAGACCTTGACCGAGGATATCTTCGGCAAGCTCACCAGCTGGCAGATCGCTCGTCTGGCGCGTCACCCGCGTCGTCCCTACACCCTGGACTACATCCAGCACATCTTCACCGAGTTCGACGAACTGCATGGCGATCGCCACTTCTCCGACGACGCGGCGATCGTGGGCGGCGTGGCTCGCCTGGATGAGCAGCCGGTGATGGTCATCGGCCACCAGAAGGGGCGTGAAGTGCGCGAGAAGGTTCGCCGCAACTTCGGCATGCCGCGTCCGGAGGGCTACCGCAAGGCCTGCCGCCTGATGGAAATGGCCGAGCGTTTCAAGATGCCGATCCTGACCTTCATCGACACGCCGGGCGCCTACCCGGGCATCGATGCCGAAGAGCGCAACCAGAGCGAAGCGATCGCCTGGAACCTGCGGGTCATGGCTCGCCTGAAAACCCCAATCATCGCCACCGTGATCGGTGAGGGCGGCTCGGGCGGCGCCCTGGCCATTGGCGTATGCGACCAGCTGAACATGCTGCAGTACTCCACCTATGCGGTGATCTCGCCGGAAGGTTGCGCTTCGATCCTCTGGAAAACCGCGGAAAAGGCTGCCGACGCTGCCGAAGCCATGGGCATCACCGCCGAGCGCCTCAAGGGCCTGGGTATCGTCGACAAGGTGATCGCCGAGCCGCTGGGCGGCGCCCACCGCGACCCTGTTGCCGCTTCCGCGCTGATCCGGGCCGAACTCAGCTCGCAACTGGCGATGCTCAAGGAAATGGACAACGACACCCTGCTGGCCCGTCGTTATGACCGCCTGATGAGCTACGGTCTCTGACCGACTGCCGCTCCGGCTTGCCGGAGCAGACCTGCTCGCGAACCTGGCGCCGTCGATCGCTTCGATCACGGCGTCTTGTTCGTTCTGGTGCAACCGCAAGGCCAGCTGATCGCTGCCGCAAGTCCTGAACCCATGACACTTGCCGACTCTTTGCTGCAGACCCTGGCCCCCTGGCGTCAAGCCAGCGCCTGGCGCGTGGCCTTCTCCGGAGGGCTGGACTCCACCGTCCTGCTGCACCTGCTTGCCAACCTCGCGCGCCAGCATTGCCTCCCGGCGCTTGCGGCGATTCATGTCCATCATGGCCTGCAACAGGTGGCGGATGCCTGGCCACAGCACTGCCAGGAAGTCTGCGATGCCCTGGGCGTACCGCTGCAGGTGGTTCGGGTCCAGGTGCCAGCTGGCGCCAGCCTCGAGCGTGCCGCCCGGGATGCACGCTACAGTGCTTTCGAGCAGTCGCTGGCAAGCGATGAGCTGTTGTTGTTGGCCCAGCATCGCGACGACCAGGCGGAAACCCTGCTGTTTCGCCTATTGCGCGGTGCCGGAGTGCGGGGTTTGGCGGCGATGCCCCGGTGCCGTTCCCTGGGGCGTGGGCACTTGCTGCGCCCCTTGCTCGACGTACCTCGCGCCGAACTGGAGCGCTATGCGGCCGAGCATCGACTGGTCTGGGTCGAGGACCCCACCAACAGCGAACATCGCTATTCGCGCAATTACTTGCGACACCAGGTCATGCCGGCGCTGCAGTCGCGCTGGCCCCGGGCCGGGGCCAGTATCGCTCGCAGTGCCGCGCATCTTGGCGAGGCCCGGGGCTTGCTCGACGAGCTAGCGTCGATGGACCTGTTCGCCGCCGAACAAGAGCGGAATCCGGCCTGGCTGCCTTTGCCAACCTTGGCCTTGGCACCCCTGCGAGAGCTGTCCGCCGCGCGCCAGCGCAATGCCCTCGGTCATTGGTTGGCCAGGTTCACCCGCTTGCCGGACACCGATCACTGGGTCGGCTGGGAAACCCTGCGTGATGCCAGGAGCGCAGCCTCGCCGATCTGGCGCCTGGCGGATGGCGAGTTGCATCGTGCGGGGATGCACCTGTGGTGGTTGTCCGGAGCCTGGCTGCGGACGATCGGGGAGGGGGCAGAGTGGCATGACCCCCAGCAACCGCTGTGCTTGCCGGATAACGGCCAGGTGACGTTCAGCGGCTCGGTGCCGGATGGTCCCCTGAGCATCCGTTATCGTCGTGGTGGCGAGGTGATGCAGGTGGCTGATCGCGGCCATCGCGATCTCAAGCGCCTGCTGAACGAGGCAGGGGTGCCGGCCTTTGTCCGTGGCAGATTGCCGCTGTTGTATCGCCGGGAACAACTGCTGGCGGTGGCGAACCTGCCAATGGCCGGCACAAACGCCCGGGGTGGCTGGCAATTGCACTGGCAGCCGCCGACTGGCGATCAAGGTTTGAGCTGAAAGGGGCTTTCCGGTAGACTACGCTCCCTTCTTGATACAACTTCTGTGGATTCGCCTGAATTGCAGGAGTTGCCGATTACCAAGCAGTCTTTGCTGGGCGATTCCAAAAAATGTGTAGCGAGCAACGTACCGGTGTTTTTGCATCCGGTCTGTCACAACGCGGCGGTTTTTTTGAAAGGTGCACTGTGATTAATGCAGGTGATCGGGGGCTTCGGCCTTCCTTCGCTTTCCCCGGCGGCACTGACCGCTTTAACGCAGACTTCTAGGGTTTTTCATGACGCGCTACATATTCGTCACGGGCGGTGTTGTTTCTTCATTGGGGAAAGGCATTGCCTCGGCTTCATTGGCGGCCATCCTGGAGGCGCGGGGGCTCAAGGTCACCATGCTCAAGCTGGACCCGTACATCAACGTCGACCCGGGCACCATGAGCCCGTTCCAGCACGGTGAAGTGTTCGTCACCCACGACGGCGCCGAGACCGACCTGGACCTGGGCCACTACGAGCGGTTCATCCGCACGACCATGACCCAGAACAACAACTTCACCACTGGTCGCGTCTACGAACATGTGCTGCGCAAGGAGCGCCGTGGCGACTACCTGGGCGCCACCATCCAGGTGATCCCGCACATCACCGACGAGATCAAGCGCCGCATCATCAAGGGCGCCGGCGATGCCGACGTGGCCCTGGTCGAAATCGGCGGCACCGTGGGTGACATCGAGTCGCAACCGTTCCTCGAGGCCATCCGCCAACTGCGGGTCGAAGTCGGTTCCAAGCGCGCAATGCTGATGCACCTGACCCTGGTCCCGTACATCGCCACCGCCGGCGAGACCAAGACCAAGCCGACCCAGCACTCGGTGAAGGAGCTGCGCTCCATCGGCCTGCAGCCTGATGTGCTGATCTGCCGTTCCGACCACCCAGTGGACGCCTCGTCGCGTCGCAAGATCGCCCTGTTCACCAACGTTGAAGAGCGTGCGGTGATCTCCCTGGAAGACGTCGACACCATCTACAAGATCCCGGGTGTGCTGCATGCCCAGGGCCTGGACGATTTCGTCGTCGAGCGCTTCGGCCTGCAGTGCAACAGCGCCGACCTGTCCGAGTGGGACAAGGTCGTGGACGCCAAGCTGAACCCCGAGAAAGAAGTCACCATCGCCATGGTCGGCAAGTACATGGAGCTGCTGGACGCGTACAAGTCGCTGATCGAAGCGATGAGCCACGCGGGCATCCAGAACCGTACCAAGGTCAACCTGCGCTACATTGACTCCGAAGACATCGAGAACCAGGGCACCGGCCTGCTGGAAGGCGCCGATGCCATCCTGGTTCCGGGCGGTTTCGGCCTGCGCGGCGTGGAAGGCAAGATCACCGCGGTGCAATACGCCCGTGAGAACAAGGTCCCGTACCTGGGTATCTGCCTCGGCATGCAAGTGGCGGTCATCGAGTTCGCTCGTAACGTCATGGGCTGGAAAGACGCCAACTCCACCGAGTTCGATCGCACCAGCGGCCATCCGGTGGTCGGCTTGATCACCGAGTGGGCCGACGCTACCGGCGCGGTCGAGACCCGCACCGAAGCCTCTGACCTGGGCGGTACCATGCGCCTGGGCGCCCAGGATTGCCAGATCGTCGCGGGCTCCAAGGTCCACGACTGCTACGGCAGCGACGTGATCACCGAGCGTCACCGTCACCGCTACGAAGTGAACAACAACCTGCTGCCGCAGCTGATCGAGGCCGGCCTGCTGGTTTCCGGTCGTTCCGAAGACGGCGCGCTGGTGGAAGTGGTCGAGAGCCAGGATCATCCATGGTTCGTGGCGTGCCAGTTCCACCCTGAGTTCACCTCCACTCCGCGTGACGGTCACCCGCTGTTCAGCGGCTTCGTCAAGGCGGCACTGGCTCAACACCAGAAGAAGGCGTGAACCTGATGGCGCAGAAGATCATCCGCGTAGGCAACATCGAGATCGCCAACGACAAGCCGATGGTGCTGTTCGGCGGCATGAACGTGCTGGAAAGCCGTGACATGGCGCTGAAGGTCTGCGAAGAGTACGTGCGGGTTACCGAGAAGCTCGGTATCCCCTACGTGTTCAAGGCCAGCTTCGACAAGGCCAACCGTTCGTCGGTTACCTCGTTCCGTGGTCCGGGCATGGAGGAAGGACTGAAGATCTTCGAGGAGATCAAGCGGACCTTCAACGTGCCGGTGATCACCGACGTGCACGAGCCCTACCAGTGCGAGCCGGTGGCCAGGGTGTGCGACATCATCCAGTTGCCGGCCTTCCTGTCGCGCCAGACCGACCTGGTCGTGGCAATGGCCAAGACCGGCGCGGTGATCAACATCAAGAAAGCCCAGTTCCTCGCGCCCCAGGAAATGAAGCACATCCTGGCCAAATGTGTGGAAGCCGGTAACGACCAGTTGATCCTCTGCGAGCGTGGTTCCAGCTTCGGCTACAACAACCTGGTAGTGGACATGCTCGGCTTCGGCATCATGAAGCAGTTCGAGTATCCGGTGTTCTTCGATGTGACCCACGCCCTGCAGATGCCGGGCGGCCGCGCCGACTCGGCCGGTGGTCGCCGCGCCCAGGTCACCGACCTGGCCAAGGCGGGCATGAGCCAGTCCCTGGCCGGCCTGTTCCTGGAAGCCCATCCTGATCCGGACAATGCCAAGTGCGACGGTCCTTGCGCCTTGCGCCTGGACAAGCTCGAACCGTTCCTGGCCCAGCTCAAGGCCCTGGACGAGTTGGTCAAGAGTTTTCCGACGGTAGAAACCGCGTAAGACCAGTTTCTCCGGTAAAGTACCGCACGATTATTGCTCGGGCCTTCGGGCCTGAGCCTTATCGTCTGCAAGACTGCCTGTTTTCCCCGCCTTGCCGACGGTAGAAGATTTCCTACAGCTGCGTCGTTTTCGTCAACTTTGGAGTGTTTACAACAATGGCAAAAATCGTCGACATCAAAGGTCGTGAAGTCCTCGACTCCCGTGGCAACCCCACTGTCGAAGCGGACGTGCTTCTCGACAACGGCATCATCGGCAGCGCCTGCGCTCCGTCCGGTGCTTCCACCGGTTCCCGTGAAGCACTGGAGCTGCGTGATGGCGACAAGAGCCGCTACCTGGGCAAGGGTGTGCTCAAGGCGGTAGCCAACATCAACGGTCCGATCCGTGACCTGTTGCTGGGTAAAGACCCAATCGACCAGAAGGCGCTGGATCAGGCGATGATCAAGCTGGACGGTACCGAGAACAAGGCCAACCTGGGCGCCAACGCGATCCTGGCCGTGTCCCTGGCCGCTGCCAAGGCCGCAGCCCAGGACCAGGACCTGCCGCTGTACGCGCACATCGCCAACCTCAATGGCACCCCTGGCGTCTACTCGATGCCGGTGCCGATGATGAACATCATCAACGGTGGCGAGCACGCCGATAACAACGTCGACATCCAGGAGTTCATGGTGCAGCCGGTCGGCGCCAAGTCCTTCTCGGAAGGCCTGCGCATGGGTACCGAGATTTTCCATCACCTCAAGGCAGTGCTGAAGGCCCGTGGCCTGAACACCGCAGTGGGTGACGAAGGAGGTTTCGCGCCGAACCTGGCTTCCAACGAAGACGCCCTGAAGGTGATCTCCGAAGCCGTGGCCAACGCCGGCTACACCCTGGGCACCGACGTGACCCTGGCCCTGGACTGCGCGGCCAGCGAGTTCTACGAAGACGGCAAGTACAACCTGGCTGGTGAAGGCCAAGTGTTCACCAACGAAGGTTTCGCCGAATACCTCAAGGGCCTGACCCAGCGCTATCCGATCATCTCCATCGAAGATGGCCTGGACGAGTCCGACTGGGCGGGCTGGAAGATCCTGACCGACAAGATCGGCGACAAGGTGCAGTTGGTGGGCGATGACCTGTTCGTGACCAACACCAAGATCCTGAAGGAAGGCATCGACAAGAAGATCGCCAACTCCATCCTGATCAAGTTCAACCAGATCGGCAGCCTGACCGAGACCCTGGAAGCCATCCAGATGGCCAAGGCCGCTGGCTACACCGCGGTGATCTCCCACCGTTCCGGTGAAACCGAAGACTCCACCATCGCCGACCTGGCCGTGGGTACCGCGGCTGGCCAGATCAAGACTGGCTCGCTGTGCCGCTCCGACCGCGTATCCAAGTACAACCAGTTGCTGCGTATCGAAGAGCAACTGAACGGCAAGGCCAAGTACAACGGCCGTAGCGAGTTTCGCGGTTAAGCGGTAGATGGTAAAAAGACACCGGATTGTGTCGCAAAAGTCGCTACAGCGAGTTTTTTGCCACTAATCTGATGCCTTAAGAGCACAAGCCTGGTTTTTCCAGGCTTCGTGCTATCAGTAGGTCCGAAGTTGCTGGCATGGCTGTCTTTTTTCACTGGATACCCGATATTCGATGCGCAGTCCCAATTGGTTGTTCCTGGTCTTGCTCTTGCTGCTGGCTGGCTTGCAGTACCGCCTTTGGGTGGGAAACGGCAGCTTGGCCCAGGTCGCCGACCTGACCCAGCAAATTGCCGACCAGCAGGCTGAAAACGAGCGCCTGCTGGAGCGCAATCGCGTACTCGATGCGGAAGTCATGGAATTGAAGAAGGGCATGGAGACCGTCGAAGAACGAGCTCGCCATGAACTGGGCATGGTCAAGGAGGGCGAGACCCTCTACCAGTTGGCCCAATGAGCGATCTGCTGCCGGCCTTCTGGGCCGTGATTCCTGCCGCGGGCGTTGGCGCCCGCATGGCCGCGGACCGTCCCAAGCAGTACCTGCAACTGGGCGGCCGCACTATTCTCGAACACAGCCTTGGCTGTTTCCTCGACCACCCCGGCCTCAAGGGCCTGGTGGTCAGCGTTGCTCCCGACGATCCCTACTGGCCGACCCTGGCCTGCGCCCAGGATGGACGAGTCCAGCGGGTCGACGGCGGTGCGGAACGTTCCGGCTCAGTGCTCAATGCCTTGCTTCATCTGCATGCCCAAGGCGCTGCGGATGATGATTGGGTGTTGGTGCACGACGCCGCGCGACCTAACCTCGCCCGCGATGACCTGGACAAGCTGCTGGCCGAGTTGGCGGACGACCCTGTGGGTGGCCTGCTGGCTGTGCCGGCCCGGGACACCCTCAAGCGTATCGACTCGCGGGGGCGGGTCCTGGAGACCGTGGACCGCAGCCTGATCTGGCAAGCCTATACCCCACAGATGTTCCGCCTTGGCGCGCTGCACCGGGCCCTGGCCGACAGCCTGGTGGCTGATGTCGCGATCACCGACGAGGCCTCGGCCATGGAGTGGGCCGGCCAGGCTCCGCGCCTGATCGAAGGGCGTTCCGACAACCTCAAGGTCACCCGGCCGGAAGACCTGGAGTGGTTGCGCCAGCGCTGGGCCAACCGCCGCTGACCCACCGCTGTAGCCGCAGGTTGCGATGGGCCTGCTGCTACCGTTCCTGGTACTCCGGGCGCCGGGCCAGGCCTTCCTTGAGATACTCCACCAGCTTGCGCACCTTGGGCGACAGGTGTCGTTGTTGCGGGTAGAGCGCCCATACCGCCGTGTTCGGCGGCTGATGGGCCTCGAGCAGGGAGGTCAAAGCGCCGCTCTGCAGATGCTCCAGCACGTAGTAGTCCGGCAGCTGGCACAGGCCCACTCCTTGCAACGCCGCATCCAGCACCGCCTGCCCGCTGTTGCAGCGCCAGTTGCCTTGAACCCGCTGGGCGAACTCGCGGCCATCCTGTTCCAGTTGCCAGATATCCGAACTGCCGATCAGGCAGTTGTGCCGGCCCAGCTCCGAAAGGCTATGGGGACGACCGTAGCGTTCCAGGTACGACGGCGAGGCGCACAGGTACATGCGCCGGGGAGCCAGGCGGGTCGCCACCAGTCGCGAGTCTTGCAGGCGTCCCAGGCGCACGGCCAGGTCCAGCCCCTCGTGCACCAGGTCCAGGGGCCGATTGCTCAATTCGATATCCACCCGCAACTGCGGATACAGGCCCATGAAGCTGGTCACCAGCGGCACGATGAAGCGCTCGCCGTAGGCCACCGCGCAGGTCATGCGCAGCATGCCCTTGGGCTCGCTGGCCAGGTCGCCCACGGCGCGCAACGCCTCTTCCCGCCCATCCTGCAAGCGCTGGCAATGCTGGAGGAAGGTCTGCCCGGCTTCGGTCAGGGTTACCCGCCGGGTGCTGCGGTACAGCAAGCGAGTCTGCAGGCGTTCTTCCAGGCGGGCGATCTGCCGGCTGATATGCGAGGAGGAGACACCGAGGCGTTCTGCTGCAGCGGTGAACTGGCTGCATTCGGCCACGGCGACGAACTCGTCGATGCCTTCCCAGCGGTTTTCACTCATGAGGATTGTCCCTGTACAGCAATAATGTTTTGCTTTTGGTTGGATTATTCATCGTGGTGCGCTGTTTTACACTCCCTGTCTCGTTTTTATTCGCTGGAGACCCAGGATGATCAAGTCGCGCGCTGCCGTAGCCTTCGAGGCCAAGAAACCCCTCGAGATCGTTGAAGTCGATGTCGCCATGCCCAAGGCTGGCGAGGTGTTGTTGCGGGTGGTGGCGTCCGGTGTCTGCCACACCGACGCCTACACCCTGTCGGGTGCCGACCCGGAAGGCATCTTCCCGTCGATTCTCGGCCATGAAGGTGGCGCAGTAGTGGAAGCGGTGGGCGAGGGCGTGACCTCGGTGGCCGTGGGTGACCACGTGATCCCGCTCTACACCCCGGAATGCGGCAAGTGCAAATTCTGCCTGTCGGGCAAGACCAACCTGTGCCAGGCCATCCGCGCCACCCAGGGCAAGGGCCTGATGCCGGACGGCACCACTCGTTTCTCCTACAAGGGCCAGCAGCTGTTCCACTACATGGGCACCTCGACCTTCTCCGAGTACACCGTGTTGCCGGAAATCTCCGTGGCCAAGATCCAGAAAGAAGCGCCGTTGGAGAAGGTCTGCCTGCTGGGCTGCGGCGTGACCACCGGTATTGGCGCGGTGCTCAACACCGCCAAGGTCAAGCCGGGTGACACCGTGGCGATCTTCGGCCTGGGCGGCATTGGCCTGTCGGCGGTGATCGGCGCGGTCAAGGCCAAGGCTTCGCGCATCATCGCCATCGATATCAATCCGGCCAAGTTCGAGATCGCCCGCCAACTGGGGGCCACCGACTGCATCAACCCCAAAGACTACGATCGGCCGATCCAGGAAGTGATCGTCGATCTCACCGATGGCGGTGTGGACTTCTCCTTCGAGTGCATCGGCAACGTGCAACTGATGCGCGCCGCGCTGGAGTGCTGCCACAAGGGCTGGGGCGAGTCGGTGATCATCGGCGTGGCCGGCGCCGGCCAGGAGATCGCCACTCGTCCGTTCCAGCTGGTGACCGGCCGTGTCTGGCGCGGTTCGGCCTTCGGCGGCGTGCGTGGCCGTAGCGAACTGCCGAGCTATGTGGAGATGTCCGAGAAGGGCGAGATCCCGCTGGACACTTTCATCACCCACACCATGGGCCTGGAGGACATCAACAAGGCCTTCGACCTGATGCACGAAGGCAAGAGCATTCGTTCGGTCATCCACTTCTAAGAGCGGCGTCAAGCTGCAAGCCATGAGCCGCAAGAGGGGTCGCTACCTGCTTGCAGCTTGACGCTTGTAGCTTGTGGCTGGAGGTCTGCCATGAGTCTGGAAAACCTTTCCTGCCAGAAAAGCTTCGGCGGCTGGCATAAACGCTACAAGCATCATTCCCAGGTACTGGGCTGCGACATGGTGTTCGCCGTCTACCTGCCGCCCCAGGCTGAGCAGGGCGGCAAGCTGCCAGTGCTGTACTGGCTGTCCGGCCTGACTTGCACCGACGAGAACTTCATGCACAAGGCCGGTGCCCAGCGCATGGCGGCCGAGCTGGGGCTGATCATCATCGCGCCGGACACCAGCCCTCGCGGTGCCGGGGTGCCTGGCGATCCGGACGGGGCCTGGGACTTTGGCCTTGGCGCCGGGTTCTATCTCAACGCGACCCAGGCGCCATGGGCCCAGCACTATCGGATGCACGATTATGTGGTCCATGAGTTGCCGGCGCTGGTGGAGGCGCATTTCCCGGCTTCCGACAAGCGTGGTGTCAGCGGCCATTCCATGGGCGGGCATGGGGCCCTGGTTTGTGCCTTGCGCAATCCCGGGCGCTACCGTTCGGTGTCGGCGTTCGCGCCCATCAGCAACCCCATGGATTGCCCCTGGGGGCAGAAGGCGTTTTCCCGTTACCTGGGGGAAGAGCGCGCTCGTTGGCGTGAATGGGATGCCAGTGTCCTGATCGCCGAGGCCAGCGAAAAACTGCCATTGCTGGTGGATCAGGGCGACCGTGATGACTTCCTCGCCACCCAGCTTAAGCCTGAGGCCCTGCAACTGGCGGCCAAGCAGGCCGGCCATGAGCTGACGCTGCGCCTGCAGCCGGGCTACGACCATAGCTACTTCTTCATCTCCAGCTTCATCGATGACCACCTGCGCCATCATGCGCAGGCGCTGAATGGCTAGATCGCACAAACCTTGGAGCTTGTCCGTGGGGGCGCTCGCACCGGCCCTAATGGCCAGCAAAGCAGGTAGAATCACGCCCTGACTTTTTCGGGGCGTTTTTTTATGCGTATTGGCCACGGCTACGATGTGCACCGTTTCGCTGAGGGCGACTTCATCACCTTGGGTGGTGTGCGTATCGCCCACCACTCCGGGCTGCTGGCCCATTCCGATGGCGACGTGCTGCTGCATGCGCTCAGTGACGCCTTGCTGGGCGCTGCCGCGCTGGGCGATATCGGCAAGCACTTTCCTGACACCGACCCTCAGTTCAAGGGGGCCGACAGCCGTGTCTTGCTGCGGCATGTTGTCGCGCTGATCCAGGCCAAGGGCTGGAAGGTCGGCAATGTCGACAACACCATCGTCGCCCAGGCGCCGAAGATGGCGCCCCATATAGAAAGCATGCGGGCCTTGATTGCCGCCGACCTGCAGGTCGAGCTCGATCAGGTGAACGTCAAGGCCACCACCACCGAGAAGCTTGGTTTCACCGGGCGCGAGGAAGGTATTGCGGTGCATTCCGTAGCCTTGTTACTGCGCGCATGAACGAACTGCAACTGTTGGGCCCACGGGCCTATGGCGAGGCCCTGGGAAGCGCGGTGCTCAAGGCCACGGCCGAGGATTTCCAGGTCGATGAGGTCCTGGATATTCCCCTCAGCGGCGATGGCGAGCATTTATGGCTGTGGGTGGAAAAGCGTGGCCTGAATACCGAAGAAGCTGCCCGGCGGATCGCCAAGGCCGCCGGGGTCCCGCTGCGTACGGTGAGCTATGCCGGACTCAAGGACCGCCAGGCCCTGACTCGCCAATGGTTCAGCGTGCAACTGCCGGGCAAGGCCGATCCAGACCTGGCGGCAGCCGAAAACCACACCCTGAAGATCCTCAAGGCCAGCCGCCACAGGCGCAAGCTGCAACGCGGCGCCCATGCAGCCAATGGCTTCACCTTGCGCTTGACCGAGCTGCGGGCGGATCACGCGGCGATCGACGCACGCCTGCAACTGATCGCGCGGCAAGGCATTCCCAATTACTTCGGTGCCCAACGTTTTGGCCATGACGGCGGTAACCTGGTGGATGCCCGGGACTGGGCGGCACGCCAGGCGCTGCCGGAACAGCGCAACGTACGTTCGCGGCTGCTGTCCGCGGCCCGTAGCTACCTGTTCAACCAGGCCCTGGGCGCGCGGGTGGCCGACGGCAGCTGGCAGCAGGCCCAGGTGGGCGATCTGCTGGCCTTCACCGACAGCCGCAGCTTCTTCATGGCTGGAGCGGAGGAGTGCGACGATCCGCGCCTGGCCATTCTCGACTTGCATCCCACCGGGCCCTTATGGGGTAAAGGCGACTCGCCCGCCTCAGGCGCCACCCAGATCCTGGAGCAGGGCGTCGCCGTCCGCGAACCGGTGCTGTGCGATTGGCTGGTAAAAGCCGGCATGGAGCACGAACGACGCATCCTGCGGCTGCCCATTGGCGGTTTGACGTGGCATTATCCCGTGCCTGACATTCTGCAATTGGAATTCGTCCTGCCGGCCGGATGTTTCGCCACCGCATTGGTGCGCGAACTCGTCGATCTGGTGCCGGTGGGGCAGACGGACAGCCCATGCGTATTCTGATTTCTAACGATGATGGGGTAACCGCACCCGGTATCGCCGCGCTGCATGCTGCGCTGGCCGATCATGCCGAGTGCGTGGTTATCGCACCGGATCAAGACAAAAGCGGCGCCAGCAGCTCGCTGACGCTCGACCGTCCGTTGCATCCGCATACTCTCGGCAACGGCTATATAAGTATCAACGGCACGCCGACCGATTGTGTGCATCTGGGGCTCAATGGCCTTTTGGAGGATGAACCGGACATGGTGGTCTCGGGCATCAACCTGGGGGCCAACCTTGGGGATGACGTGCTGTATTCCGGGACTGTCGCGGCCGCCCTGGAAGGGCGTTTCCTGCAGCGCCCTGCGATTGCCTTTTCGCTGGTCTCGCGGCAAGTGGAGAACCTCGCCACCGCAGCCCATTTCGCGCGTAGGCTGGTCGAGGCGCAAGGCTTGCTGAATCTACCACCACGGACGGTGTTGAACGTGAATATTCCCAACCTGCCGCTCGATCGTGTCCGCGGTATCCAACTGACCCGCCTGGGCCATCGCGCCCGTGCCGCGGCTCCCATGAAGGTGGTGGACCCACGGGGCAAGGCCGGCTACTGGATCGCTGCTGCCGGGGACGCCGAGGATGGCGGTCCTGGCACCGATTTCCATGCAGTCATGCAGGGCTACGTATCCGTGACTCCGCTGCAGTTGGATCGCACCTTCAATGATGCGTTCAGGAGCCTGGACGGGTGGCTGGAGGGGCTGCGCTGATGGCCCGTGAGCAAGACGATCTGCTGCGCCGGGGAATCGGCATGACCTCCCAGCGCACCCGCGAACGCCTGATCCAGCGGCTCTACGATGAAGGCTTGTCCAACCCCCAGGTGTTGGAAGTCATCCGGCGTACGCCACGGCATCTGTTTGTCGATGAAGCACTGGCCCATCGGGCCTATGAGGACACGGCACTGCCCATTGGCCATAACCAGACCATTTCCCAGCCTTATATGGTGGCCCGCATGAGCGAGCTGCTGCTGGAGGCTGGCCCCCTGGACAAGGTGCTGGAGATCGGCACCGGCTCCGGCTACCAGACCGCGGTGCTGTCGCAGTTGGTGGAGCGGGTGTTCTCGGTGGAGCGGATCAAGGTCCTGCAAGATCGGGCCAAGGAGCGCCTGCAGGAGTTGAACCTGCGTAATGTGGTGTTTCGTTGGGGCGATGGCTGGGAGGGCTGGCCGGCGTTGGCACCTTACAACGGCATCATCGTGACCGCCGTGGCCACCGATATTCCCCAGGCGCTGCTCGACCAGCTGGCACCGGGTGGGCGCATGGTGATTCCGGTTGGCGCCGGTGAAGTACAACAGCTGATGTTGATCATCCGCGAAGAACATGGCTTTGCCCGGCATGTCCTGGGAGCGGTGCGGTTTGTACCCCTGCTCAATGGCCCCCTGGCCTGAGCATTTCTGCGAACTGGATGAATTCTGCTCGTCGGGCTGTGTCTTAGTGGCGTGTCGATCGTCAACGTATCGGGCGACGCCCCGTGATAAACCCCGGCCGTCCCCTGCGCCGCGCCGGCGGTAAGGCACCGGCGTGCGGTTATACTTGCGTCATTTCATGCCTGAGCCAGGCAATCTATATCGTCAACCATCAGAAAGGGAGCGGCGGGTGAGTCTCACGGTCATTGCGCAGCGTATGGGTACAACAAGCTTTCAGCGACTGATGATTGGCCTTGTCTTGAGTTCCTTGTTGGTTGGTTGCTCCAGCACCAGGTCCAGCAGCGTCGGAGTGGTTGATCGCAATAGCAATGCGGCACCGCAGCGCCCGACCGTGACCACCGGCCAATACGAAGTGCGTCGCGGGGATACGCTGTTCTCCATCGCCTTCCGTTATGGCTGGGATTACAAGGCGTTGGCCGCCCGCAACAATATCAGCGAGCCCTATACCATCCACCCGGGGCAAACCATTCGTTTCGATGGCCGCACCGGTACCGCGCCGGCCAGTGTGGTAACCAGTACCCAGTCCTCCGGTGCTTCTTCCTCGAGCAAAACCACGGTCATTCGTCGCCCAGCGACCACCACCACATCTGCGGCAACAGGTGCCGCGACCAGCCCGGCGAACAAGCCGAGCCCAGCTCCGACGCCGGTTCCAGCCACTCCGGCAGGTCCTGCGCCGACCGGTTGGGGCTGGCCTTCCAACGGTGTTCTCATTGGAAAATTTTCTTCAAACGGTAGTTTGAATAAAGGCATTGATATCGCCGGGGATTTGGGACAGCCTGTTTTAGCTGCGTCTGATGGGACGGTGGTTTACGCCGGGAGTGGCTTAAGGGGCTACGGCGAATTAGTCATCATCAAACACAGCGAAACCTACGTCAGCGCTTATGGTCACAACCGTAAGCTTCTGGTTCGGGAGGGGCAGCAGGTCAAAGTCGGACAGACAATTGCCGAGATGGGATCAACTGGTACAGACCGGGTGAAACTGCACTTTGAGATTCGCCGACAAGGTAAACCTGTAGATCCGCTGCAATTCCTGCCACGTCGTTGATCCGTTACCAACCTGTTCCACTCGCTCACGTAGAGGGAACAGGTTCCAGTGTTGCCAGGGATATAGGCGACGCTCGAGCCTGAGGTCGAACTCACCAAAGGACTATAACAATGGCTCTCAGTAAAGAAGTGCCGGAGTTTGACATCGACGATGAAGTTCTCCTGATGGAGAGCGGAATCGATATGGATTCGATGTCGAATAATGAGGGGGCAACTCCACCTTCCGTTCGCACCAAATCCAAAAGCTCCGCTGCGATCAAGCAACACAAATATATTGACTACACCCGCGCGCTCGATGCGACGCAGTTGTACCTCAATGAAATCGGTTTTTCTCCATTGCTCTCTCCCGAAGAGGAAGTGCACTTTGCGCGTCTATCGCAAAGTGGCGACCCGGCTGGGCGTAAACGCATGATTGAAAGCAACTTGCGGCTGGTGGTGAAAATCGCCCGGCGCTATGTCAATCGTGGGTTATCGCTGCTGGACCTGATCGAAGAGGGCAACCTCGGCTTGATCCGAGCGGTGGAGAAATTCGACCCCGAACGCGGTTTCCGTTTCTCGACCTACGCTACCTGGTGGATTCGCCAGACCATCGAGCGTGCGATCATGAATCAGACCCGGACCATCCGGTTGCCGATCCATGTGGTCAAGGAACTCAACGTCTACTTGCGCGCCGCCCGCGAGCTGACGCAGAAACTCGATCATGAACCCTCTCCCGAGGAAATCGCCAACCTGCTCGAGAAGCCGGTGGCGGAAGTCAAACGCATGCTCGGCCTGAACGAGCGCGTTTCTTCGGTGGACGTCTCGCTGGGCCCGGATTCGGACAAGACCCTGCTGGACACCCTGACCGACGAGCGTCCGACGGATCCTTGTGAACTGTTGCAGGACGACGACCTTTCGCAAAGCATCGATCAATGGCTTTCCGAGCTGACCGAAAAACAGCGTGAAGTGGTCGTACGCCGGTTTGGCCTGCGAGGGCACGAGAGCAGCACCCTGGAAGACGTTGGCCTGGAAATTGGCCTGACCCGTGAGCGGGTGCGGCAGATCCAGGTTGAGGGCCTCAAGCGCCTGCGGGAGATCCTCGAGAAGAACGGTTTGTCCAGTGAGTCGCTGTTTCAGTAGCTTCTGAACCGGCTGACAAGAAGCCCCGACTGGTTCGGGGCTTTTTCATGGGCGGTATGAAAGCGTGTTGCCAGACGCTAGGGGGAAGAAACGGAAGTGTTCTTAATCGCCATGTAAGCCAAAGATTACTTTTTCGTAATCTATTGGTTTTTTGTCACTTCTGAGTTGTCTAGATAAGCTTGAGGTGTTTTTTATCTTGTTGATTTAAAAAGATTTTTTATTTCGTGTTGAACTGCTTTGACAGGATTTCCCGCTGATAGTGCGATTGCCGTTATCTGGGAAGTCTCTAATATCAACCCTGTGTCGACGGATAGACACAGCCATCAAGGATGATGGTCAGGACATCGCAAGAAGCGATTCATCAGGATGATGACAAGGAACACAGGGACTAGGGAAAAAATGTGGGCGGGTCATACCGCCCCTTTTTTTTGCCTGTCAAAAAGCACAGTCGCCAATCCCTGGCCCCAGAAACGCAAAAGGCCCGCAAGGGGCCTTTTCAAGGAACGCAGAAAATATCAGCGTTCGAGATCCTTGATCTTGCCTTTGACGCCATCCCACTTTTCGGCATCGGGCAACGAATCTTTCTTTTCAGTGATGTTCGGCCAGATCTCTGCCAGCTCGACGTTCAGCTGAATGAATTCTTGCATCTCGTCCGGGACTTCATCCTCGGAGAAAATGGCTACAGCGGGGCATTCAGGCTCGCACAGCGCGCAATCGATGCACTCATCCGGGTGAATTACCAGGAAGTTCGGCCCTTCGTAAAAGCAGTCCACCGGGCAGACTTCTACGCAGTCGGTGTACTTGCACTTGATGCAGTTGTCGGTGACGACGAAGGTCATTTCTAATTTTCTCCTCAGGCGGCGGCAGCGGAGCCCCTACAGGATTGGGGTCGCCAGGTTTGGGAGCGATAGTCTGTGAACCAGGCTAATAGTCCACAGCATCCCAAACCGCGCGAGATTCTAACAGCTTGAAGTCGTTCGCGTTAGATGCGTGTCTTCAATGTGTAAAGCATTTCCAGTGCCCGACGAGGAGTCATGTCGTCCAGTTCCAGCTTGGCTAGTTCATCCAATACAGGATGCGGAAGGCTGGCGAATAGGTCGCTCTGCTGTGGAACCGAGGTTTTTCCCGGTGCCGGTTTTGCTGGTTCATGGGGCAGGCTGGTGGTTTCCAGGCGGCTCAAATGTTCCCGTGCGCGGACGATCACATCGCTCGGAACCCCGGCCAGCTGGGCTACGGCCAGGCCATAGCTCTGGCTGGCAGGTCCGGGCAGGACGTGGTGCAGGAAGACGATCCGTTCATTGTGCTCGGTGGCATTGAGGTGCACGTTGGCCACCAGCGGTTCGCTTTCCGGCAGCACCGTCAGTTCGAAGTAGTGGGTGGCGAACAGGGTATA
Source organism: Pseudomonas sp. MSSRFD41 (assembly GCF_014230245.1). Classification (NCBI taxonomy): domain Bacteria; kingdom Pseudomonadati; phylum Pseudomonadota; class Gammaproteobacteria; order Pseudomonadales; family Pseudomonadaceae; genus Pseudomonas; species Pseudomonas sp. MSSRFD41. The sequence goes on from NZ_JACKZK010000013.1 coordinate 166,582, forward strand.
GGCCCGCAGGTGGGCGAGACGTTCTGCCGCAGCCCAGGCCAGGGAAAGACCGTCGAAAGTGCTGGTACCACGCCCCACTTCGTCCATCAGGACCAGGCTGCGCTCGGTGGCGTTGTGCAGGATATTCGCGGTTTCGCTCATTTCCACCATGAAGGTCGAGCGCCCGCCGGCCAGGTCGTCGCTGGAGCCGATCCGGGTGAAGATCCGGTCCACCAGGGACAATTCGCAGCTGGCCGCCGGCACGAAGCTGCCGATATGGGCCAGCAGCACGATCAGCGCGGTTTGCCGCATGTAGGTGGACTTACCTCCCATGTTCGGACCGGTGATCACCAGCATCCGCGTGCTGTCGTCCAGGCTAAGATCGTTGGCCACGAACGGCGTGGTCAGCACCTGCTCCACCACTGGGTGACGGCCCTGGGTGATGCGCATGCACGGTTCGCTGACGAAGCGTGGGCAATTGAGGTCCAGGTTCAGGGCGCGTTCGGCCAGGTTGCTCAGCACGTCCAGTTCGGCCAGGGCTCCGGCGGTGTCCTGCAGGGGAGGCAAGTGGCTGATCAGGGTTTCCAGCAGGGCGTCGTAGAGCATCTTCTCGCGCGCCAGGGCGCGGCTCTTGGCCGACAGCGCCTTGTCTTCGAAAGCCTTGAGCTCGGGCGTGATGAAGCGCTCGGCCCCCTTGAGGGTCTGGCGCCGGATGTAATCCGCCGGTGCTTGTTCGGCCTGCTTGCTCGGCAGTTCGATGAAGTAGCCATGGATGCGGTTGTAGCCGACCTTGAGGTTGGACAGGCCGGTCCGGGCTTTTTCCCGCGCTTCCAGGTCGATCAGGAACTGACCGGCGTTCTCGCTCAGCGATTGCAACTCGTCCAGTTCGGCGTCGTAGCCGGTCTTGAGCACACCGCCATCGCGGATGACCGCTGGCGGGTTGTCGATGATGGCTTTCTCCAGCAGCGCCGCCAGTTCCGGATAGGTAGCGGTGGTGATCGCCAGCTGCTTGAGGTGGGGCGCTTCCAGCTCGGTCATCGCCACTTGCAGTTCAGGCAGTGCCGCCAGGGCGTCCCGCAGGCGCGCCAGGTCCCGTGGCCGGGCGTTGCGCAAGCCGATTCGCGCGAGGATCCGCTCGATATCGCCGATTTCCTTCAACTGCGGTTGCAGGCGTTCGAAGCGGTAGCCGTCGAGCAGGCAGGTAATGGAAGACTGGCGTGCTTCCAGGACCTTCAGGTCACGCAACGGCCGGTTCAGCCAGCGGGTCAGCAAGCGGCTGCCCATGGCGGTCTGGCAGCGATCGACCACCGATTGCAGGGTATTGTCGCGACCGCCCGCCAGGTTGGTGTCCAGTTCCAGGTTGCGGCGACTGGCACCGTCCAGCACCACGGTATCGTCCAGGCGTTCGTGGCGCAGGCTGCGCAAATGGGGCAGGGCGGTGCGCTGGGTTTCCTTGGCATAGCTGAGCAGGCAGCCCGCGGCGCCGATGGCCAGGGTCAGGGTTTCGCAGCCGAAACCCTTGAGGTCCTGGGTGGAGAACTGTTGGCACAGGCTCTTGTGCGCCGAATCGCGCTCGAAGTCCCAGGGCGCCCGGCGTCTTACGCCACGGCGTTTTTCCGCTGGCAGTCCCTGCGGCCAATCATCCGGGATCAGCAACTCAACCGGATTGATACGCTCCAGCTCGGCCAGCAGGTTCTCCCAGCCCTTGATCTCCAGGACGCTGAAATTGCCGCTGGTGATATCCAGCACCGCCAGGCCGAACAGACGCTCGTCGCCCAGTACCGCACCGATCAGGTTGTCCCGGCGCTCGTCCAGCAACGCTTCGTCACTGACCGTACCGGGCGTGATGATCCGCACCACCTGGCGTTCCACCGGGCCCTTGCTGGTGGCCGGGTCGCCCACTTGCTCGCAGATCACCACCGACTCGCCCAGCTTGACCAGCTTGGCCAGGTAGCCCTCGGCGGCATGGTAGGGAATGCCGCACATGGGAATCGCCTGGCCTGCCGACTGGCCACGTGCAGTGAGGGTGATGTCCAGCAGCTTGGCGGCCTTCTTCGCGTCCTCATAGAAGATCTCGTAGAAGTCGCCCATGCGATAGAACATCAGCTGGTCGGGGTGTTGGTTCTTGAGCCGCCAGTACTGCTGCATCATCGGCGTGTGAGAAGACAGATCGGAGGTATTTTTACTCATTGATATATATAGACGGATTCGTTGAATGGCTGATGCAAAGGGGCGCACGGGCCCGGCTTCTGGCTGATGGGCGCAAGGTTACCACGGGTGCCGGCGGCCTCGCAGGCGCCAGGGACAAGCCCGGGCGGCGGAAGAAATGCATTGAATATGCGAAACAGCATTTGTCATCCCGATAAAGTTCGAGCAATATGCGCTTTATGCAAATACGCAACGTTTCTACCGTCTTAAGAGAGCTGCTGGATCGCGATGGAATCTCCCCCACGGAGCTTCACCGTCGCACCGGCGTGCCTCAATCCACTCTCTCGCGGATTCTCAGCGGGAAGATCGTCGATCCTTCGGACAAGCATATTTCCAAGATCGCCGAGTACTTCCAGGTGAGCACCGACCAACTGCGCGGGCGCGTGGGTATCGCCCCGGCCCGCAGTGCTGTGCGCGACGAGATTCATTCGGAACTCAAGGACATAAGCCTGTGGGACGACGACACCCCCGTCGATGACGACGAGGTGTCGGTTCCCTTTCTGCGTGAGGTTGAATTGGCTGCTGGATCAGGAAGATTCGTCATCGAGGAGAGCGAGCGCGCCAGCCTGCGCTTCGGCAAGCGCAGCCTGCGGCACAACGGCGTGCAGTTCGACCAGGCCAAGTGCGTCACGGTGCGCGGCAACAGCATGTTGCCGGTACTGCGCGACGGCGCCACGGTCGGGGTCAATGCCGGCAAGTGCGCCATTGGCGATATCGTCGATGGCGACCTGTACGCCATCAATCACAATGGCCAGTTGCGGGTGAAGCAGTTGTACCGCCTGCCCACCGGTATCCGCCTGCGCAGCTTCAACCGCGATGAGCATCCTGACGAGGACTACAGCTTCCAGGACATCCAGGAAGAGCAGATCAGCATCCTCGGTCACGTTTTCTGGTGGGGCATGTACGCCCGCTAACCCGTCACCCTCGAACCAAGCCCGCCCCTGAGCGGGCTTTTTTTTGTCCCGCAAAACCCCTTCATCCCCAATGCCTATGCGGCTTCCATGCATGGCAGCAAAAAATGCGCATAAATAAATGCATTTACGCATTGACCTCATATGCATTAGTGCATAATATTCACCTCAAGCCGTTCGAAAACGGCTGCAACAACGCTCTTTAGTGGCACAAGCAAAAGGCAGCGATGAACCGGCCTCGACGGTTCAGAGGGTTGGCAACTGACCCGGGTGTGCAGCGTAAAGCACCAGAAGCAGTTATCCGGCGGACAGGGGTCGCGGTCGGAGGAACAATTTGAATGGGTCCGTACCGCGCCAGTAGCGCCGAAAGACCAAGGATTGCATTACTGAAAAGCCCGGGCGACCGGGCTTTTTGGAATGCCTGCCTAACGTGGGCCGCCAATGGACAGGGACCCCTTGAATCATCGTTTCGAGTTTTCATCAACCGGCCGCTTCTTTGGCCCCAATCCACACGGGAGACCTGAATGACAAACGAGCAACAAGCGTTGCTGGATATGCCGATCTGGATGGTCATCGTCCTGGCGCTGCTGGGTGGCGTGTCCGGTGAAATGTGGCGTGCCGACAAGGAGGGCGCCCGTGGCTGGGCACTGCTGCGACGCCTGGTGCTGCGTTCTGGAGCCTGTGTGATCTGTGGTGTCTCGGCGATCATGCTGCTGTATGCCGCTGGCGTTTCGATCTGGACCGCCTGCGCCTTCGGTTGCCTGACCGCCATGGCCGGCGCCGACGTCGCCATCGGCCTCTACGAGCGCTGGGCGGCCAAGCGCATCGGTGTGTGCGAGGTGCCCGAGCGTGACTCGCACTCCGATCGATCCTGAACGGCCTTTCATCAACCCCATTTGCACCTGCCGGCAAGCCCGGGCGGGGGCACCTTGCCTGTGCCTGGCCGGTGGAGCGCTGGCCGGCGCTTTTCATGCGTCTTGATCGACAGTGGTACCAGCGCGCCGGCCTACGGACCAGGGCCTCGCCGGTATCGCCGTCGGCCCGATTCCAGGACTGGATAATGAGCGAACTGACGATATTGCACGACGCTATCGCCGCCACGATCAAGGCGTCGATGCCCGCTGTCCAGGCGGTGCAGGCGTTCCCCGAGGCACCCGATGGCCTGGCCAGGCCGGCCATCGTCTTTGCCATCACCGCCATGGACCCAGACGCTGATCCGGGCGATGGCCGTAGCGGCGTGAAGGCCACGTTCGAGGCCTGCGTGCTGGTGGACGCCAACCTGCCAGGGGCAGCGTTGCAAGCGGTCGAACTGGCGGCGCAAATGGCCGACCTGCTGCATTGCCAGCACTGGAACCTCGATTTTGTCGAGGGCACCAGCAGCGTGCGGGCCAAGCCTGCCGACGCCACCAGCGAGTCGTGGCGCAAGAAGGCCTGGACCGTGCAATGGCAGCAGTTGGTGTACCTCGGCCAGGAACAGTGGCCCTGGGACAACCAGGGGCCGGGATCGCTACTGCTCGGCTTCAGCCCTGACACCGGGCCCGGCCAGGAAGACGGCTACTTCTCCCCGGAGCAACTGGCATGAGCTTTGTCGCCGCGACTCACGATCGCATGCTCGCTGGCCTGATCATTCCTTGCAGCGTGGTCGGGGTCGACCTGGCCGCCGCCATGGTGCGCGTATCCGACGGCGCTGGCTGGACCAGCGCCTGGGTGCGCTGGCACAGCCAGGCCGCCGGCAAGGCCCGGCACTGGCGGGCGCCGAGCCTGGGCGAGCAGGGGGCCTTGATCAGCCCCAGCGGCGAGCCGGCTCAGGGCACCTTTGTCCCGGGGCTGTATGGCAACGCTGGTGCCCAGCCGGACAACCGCGACCACGTCGAGGTTTGGCGCTTCGACGATGGCGGCTCGCTGGTCTACGACTGGCAGGCCAAGAGCTACAGCATCAGCCTGCCCAGCGGCACCGTGACCATCCAGGTGGCCGGCAGCTCGGCGGTGATCACCGATAGTGCGATCACGGCCAAGGCCGACACCATCAGCCTGACCGGGCAGATCACCTTGAACGGTGATGTGCAGATCAACGGCGCCAGCTTGCAGCACAACGGGGTGAACGTCGGTTCCACCCATACCCATCCGGGCGTGATGCCCGGCGGTGGCTCGACTGCCGCGCCGCAATGACCACCCGCCCGCCACCGCGGGCTTTTTTATGCCTGGAGCAACCATGAGCAGCAAGAAAAAGAACACCGGCCCGGTCGTGTTCCGCGACACAGCCTACACCTCCCGCGTCCTGGTCCTGCCCGATGGGCGGATGCTGAACGTCGCCAACGGCCAGGTCGCGGTCGAGGCCAGTGACAACCTCGCCCGGGATTACCTGGGCCAGCACCCGGATCTGCAAGCGCAGGAGTGACGCGATGATCGGAATGGATCGCCGCACCGGCCAGTCGTTGTCGGGCATCGCCCATGTGCGCCAGTCCATCGAGGACATCCTGGGCACGCCCCTGGGCAGCCGGCGCATGCGCCCGGAATACGGCAGCAACCTGCGGCGCTTCGTCGACTTGCCGGTGACCGGTGGCTGGAAAAGCGCCGTGCAGGCCGAAGTCGCCCGGGCGCTGTTGCGCTGGGAGCCGCGGCTGAAGCTGGAGCAGGTGCAGGTGGTTTCGGTGGTGGCGGGCCAGATCACCTTTCAACTGACGGGCCAATACCTGGGCAATAGTGCGATTTTGGAGGTGACGGCATGAGCACCCTGGATTTATCGGCGCTACCGGCGCCACAGGTGCTGGAAGCCCTGGATTTCGAAGCGCTGTACCAAGACAAGCTGGCGACCTTCCGCCAGCACATGGGCGGCAACTGGAGCGCCGCCCTGGAGAGCGACCCGGTGGTCAAGCTGCTGGAACTGGCGGCCTACCGCGACCTGCAACTGCGGGCTCGGGTCAACGATGCGGCCAAGGCCCTGCTGCTGGCCCACGCCCAGGGCAGCGACCTCGACCAGCTGGCGGCCAACGTCAAGCTCAAGCGCCTGGTCATCCGTCCGGCCGACCCGCAAGCGCTGCCGCCCACGCCGGAGGTCAAGGAGAGCGACGACGCCCTGCGCGAACGCATCCAGCTGGCCTACGAAGGCCTGACCACCGCCGGCCCGCGCAACAGCTACATCCTGCATGCCCGCAACGCTTCGGCCCTGGTGGCCGATGCCGCGGCCCAGAGCCCGTCGCCGGCCTGCGTCACCGTCACCGTGCTGGGGCTGGAGGGCGACGGCAGTGTCGCTCCCGAACTACTGGCGACGGTGGCCGCCGCCCTCAATGACGAGGACGTGCGGCCCCTGGGCGATCGGCTTACGGTACAGAGCGCCCAGGTGCTGCCCTATCGCATCGATGCGGTGCTGCACATGAAAGGCCCCGGGCCGGAAAGCGATGCCGCGTTGGCCGAGGCCCGACGCAGGCTGGCGGCCTGGATCAATCCGCGCCGGCGCCTCGGGCTGGAAGTGCCGCGCTCGGCCATCGATGCCCAGTTGCACGTCGCCGGTGTCTCCCGAGTCGACCTGGCCAACTGGCAGGACATCGCCCCGACCCCGGCCCAGGCAGCCTACTGCACCGGCTACAGCATTACGCTGGGAGGCTGACATGAGCAGCCTGCTGCCGATCAACGCCACCCCGCTGGAGCGCGCCCTGGCCGCCGCCAGCACCGGCGATACCGCCGTCGTCCTGCGCACCTTGTACAACCCCGACACCTGCCCGGCGCACCTGCTCTCGCAACTGGCCTGGGCCTGGTCCGTGGATCGCTGGGACCCGACCTGGTCCGAGACGGTCAAGCGCAACGCCATCAAGGCCTCGTTCTTCATCCATGCCCGCAAGGGCACCATCGGTGCACTGCGCCGGGTGGTGGAGCCTTTGGGTTACCTGATCGAGATCATCGAGTGGTTCGACACCGTGCCCAAGGGAGTGCCCGGAACCTTTGCCTTGAAGGTCGGCGTTCTCGAAACGGGGATCACCGAGGAGATGTATCGAGAGCTGGAACGCCTGATCGACGACGCCAAACCGATCACCCGGCACCTGACCGGCCTGGCGATCAGTCTGGAAATCAAGGGCGCACTGAACCTCGGCGTGGCGGTGTACAGCGGCGACGAAATCGACGTGTACCCGCCTGTTCTGCGGGACATCGTCACCACCGGCGTCCTGGGCAATACCGGCCGCGAGGACTCAACCGACAGCGTCGACGTGTACCCGCCCGCCTCGGGCGCGATTGCCCTGACTTGCTACATCGGCGCCCCTGGGCGTGAACATTCAATCGACACACTGGACACCTACCCATGATCGACCCGAACAGTCAGTTCTTCGCCATTCTTACGGCGGCCGGCGAGGCCAAGCAGGCCAACGCCGATGCCCTGGGCATCCCCTGGAAGCTAACCGAGATGGGGGTGGGGGATGCCAACGGCACCGACCCTATCCCTGACCGGGCGCAAACCCGGCTGATCAACGAACGCCGGCGCCGGCCGCTGAACAAGCTGTCGGTTGACCCGGCCAACCCGAACATCATCGTCGCCGAACAGATCATCCCGGCCGACGAGGGCGGCTGGTGGATTCGTGAGATTGGCCTGTATGACGCGGAAGGGGTCCTGGTCGCAGTGGCGAACTGCGCGCCGAGTTACAAGCCGCTGATGTCCCAGGGCTCTGGCCGGACCCAGGTCGTGCGCATGAACTTCATCGTCTCCAGCGCGGCCAGCGTGGTGCTGAAAATCGATCCGGCGGTGGTGCTGGCCACTCGGCAATATGTCGATGACTCCATTGCCGATGCGGTCAACCGGCAGGACGCCAAGGCGTCTGTGCTGGTGGCGACCACGGGGCCAATCCAATTGGCTGGCACACCGACTATTGACGGGGTCCCGGTGCCGCTCGGCTCACGGGTGCTGGTGAAGGACCAGGCTCAGGGGAAGGACAACGGAATCTACGTTACGGCAGAGATCTGGAAGCGAGCCACCGATGCAGACAGCAGCACAAAGGTTACTCCGGGTCTGCTGGTGGCTGTCGAACAGGGCACAGCCAGCGCTGACTCACTATGGTTGCTGTCGACGGATGGGCCGATTGTGCTGGGCACCACGCCGCTGGCGTTCAAGAATGTGACCCAGGGCCTGGCGCCGATTAACTCGCCGGCGTTTACCGGGGCGCCGACTGCTCCGACTGCTGCACAGTTCGACACCAGCAAAGTCGTGGCTACGACAGAGTTTGTGCAGCGAGCGCTCGGAAATTTTGCCGGGCAATTCGGGGCGTCCACCAGTCAGACGCTGACGCTCGCCCAGGCCGGCTTACTTATCAATGCCAGCGGTACGATCACCCTCACGCTTCCAGCTGTCACCGCTCAGAACATCGGCGCGACATATCAGATCAACAACGCCGGCAACGGGGTGGTGACTGTGCAGGCTGCGGCCGGACAGGCGCTTTACGGTGTGGGTAACTCAACGCCGCGGACTTTCGTCCTGGGGTCAGGGGACACGATAACGATCTCTTGTGTGGGTGCTGTTCAATGGTATGGATGGGGAGGAATCCAGATGGGCTCCTCAGCTGCATTTGCTGCGTCGCTCAATACCTCGGGGTATTCGAAACTGCCCAACGGCCTGGTTGAACAGTGGGGAATGGTCACAACGTCACCGTCTGGCGATATCGAGGTCACGTACCCGCTTGCATGGACAGCTGTGCCGTTTGGCGTTCACGTGTCACCGACGATTGGGCAGGACACCGCCCGTGCAACTTCAGCTATGACCTTGTTCAAACCAGCCACGATCCTGACAAAATTCAGTGTTGGTGCGTTCTTGAATAATGCGCGAATCAGCGAGGCCGTGTACTGGCGCGCCATTGGCAAAGTGTAAGGAGTGATCATGTATTTCAGTGTACAAACTGGTGGCTTTTACGATCCCGATATGCACGGCCCTTTTGAACCTGGCAACCCTGCCTGTGGGATTCCGAGCGATGCAGTGGAGATCTCCCGCGAACAGTGGGCCGAGCTGCTGGCCGGCAACGCCGCGGGCCAGATCATCACGGTTAAGAAAGGGCTTCCGGTACTGGCCGATCCGCCGCCACCGACGTCCGATGAACTTATGGATCAGGAGCGGCGGTGGCGAGACGGTCGATTAACCCAGACGGATAGTGTTGTAACTCGGCACCGCGATGAACAGGAAGATGGTGCAGCCACGACCCTGACCGCCGACCAGTACAGCCAGCTCCAAGCCTACCGCCGTGCTCTACGCGCCTGGCCCGAGTCCGGCGAATTTCCGCTGAGTCAACATCGACCACCGGCCCCCGAGTGGCTATCCGGCCTGCTCGCCTAAACGCCCCGCCATCCGGGGCGTTTTCATATCCGCGCCTTAGCGCACCGTCTTCTCTTCCAGCCCCGCCACCCGGGGCTTTTTCATGTCTGGAGCTTATCCATGAGTGGTTTTTTCCACGGCGTCACCGTCACCAACGTGGACACCGGCGCACGCACCATCGCGCTGCCCACGTCCTCGATCATCGGCCTGGTGGACACCTTCACCGAGGGCCCGGGCGTCAGCGCCAAGGCCAACGACCTGCTGCTGATCACCAGCGAGCGCGAAGCCATTGCCGCCTGGGGCCCGGATGCGGCGATTACCAAGGCGTGCCAGGCCATTTACCAGCGAGCCAAGGCGGTGATCGTCGCCTGTGGCGTGGCCAAGGTCGCGGACGCTGCGCAACAGACCTCGGCGATCATCGGCGGGGTCCTGGCCAGCGGCAAGCGTACTGGCTTGCAGGCGCTGCTCGATGGCAAGAGCCGTTTCAACGCCCAGCCCCGCCTGCTGGTGGCGCCCAAACACAGTGCGACCCAGGCGGTGGGCACGGCCCTGGTGGCCCTGGGCGACAAGCTGCGCGGCCTGGCCATCATCGACGGGCCCAGCACCACCGACGAAGCGGCGATGGAGTACGCCAAGAACTTCGGCGCTAAGCGCGCCTACCTGGTCGATCCTGGGGTTCAGTATTGGGATGGCCAGGCGAGCGCCACCGTCGATGCGCCGGCCTCGGCCTGGGTCGCTGGCCTGTTCGCCTGGACCGATAGCGAGTACGGCTTCTGGGCCTCGCCTTCGAACAAGGAGTTCGTCGGTATCACTGGCACAGGCCGGCCTGTTGAGTTCCTGGACGGCGACGAGACCTGCCGGGCCAACCTGCTGAACAACGCCAACATCACCACCATCATTCGTGATGCCGGCTTCCGCCTGTGGGGCAACCGCACGCTGTCCAGTGATCCGAAATGGGCCTTCGTCACCCGCGTGCGAACCATGGACATCGTCATGGACGCGATCCTCTACGGCCACAAGTGGGCGGTGGATCGGTCGATCACGGCCACCTATGTGAAGGACGTCACCGAGGGCCTGCAAGCCTTCATGCGCGACCTGAAGAACCAGGGGGCGATTATCAATTTCGAGGTCTACGCAGATCCGGAGTTGAACACCGCCAGCCAACTGGAACAGGGCAAGGTGTACTGGAACATCCGCTTTACCGACGTCCCCCCCGCCGAGAACCCGAATTTCCGGGTCGAAGTCACCAACCAATGGCTGACCGAAGTCCTCGATAAAACCGCTTAAGGAGCCGCAGCAATGGCAATGATTCCCGAAACCCTGGCGAACATGAACCTGTTCGTCGATGGCATCAGCTTTCAAGGCGACGTGCCGAGCCTGACCCTGCCCAAGCTCACCCTCAAGACCGAGGAACACCGGGTCGGCGGCATGGACCTGCCCATCGAGCTGGACATGGGCATGGAGAAGCAAGAGGCCGGCTTCACCACCACCGGTGTGCGCCGCGAATCCCTCAAGCTGTTCGGCCTGACCGACAGCAGCGCCTTCAACGGCGTGTTCCGTGGCGCCTTCAAGGGCCTCAAGGGCAAGACCACCCCGGTGATCGTGACCCTGCGCGGCCTGCTCAAGGAAGTCGACATGGGCGACTGGAAGTCCGGCGACAAGGCCGAGATCAAGCACAACGTCGCCGTGAGCTACTACAAGCTGGAAGTCGACGGGCGCCTGATCTACGAGATCGATGCCCTGGGCATGAAGCGCGTGATCAACGGTGTCGACCAGCTCGCCGCCCAACGTTCGGCCCTGGGCCTGTAAGGAGCTTCCTCGATGTCTGACGCAATCAATGGCACGCCGTCCTGGATGGTGTTGAGCCCCGAGAACGTGGTGATCAGCCTCAGCAAGGCGGTGTCGATGAACGGCGTGCAGTGCGACACGCTCACTCTGCGCGCGCCCACCGTGCGTGATATCCGCGCTGCCAACAGCGCGGCGGCCGGCGATGACGAACAGCGCGAGCTGATGCTGTTCGCCAGCCTGGCCGAGGTCGGCAGCAAGGACCTGGAGGGCCTGACCCTCAAGGACTACCAACGCCTGCAGGCCGGTTATTTTCGCCTGGTGCAAGACGACGAGCTTTGACCCGGCAGTGATGAAGGTGGCGGCGAAGCGGCTCGCTCGCGAGCTGCATTTTTGCGCTGAGGAAATCATGACCATGCGCTATTGCGAGATGGTCTGGTGGCTCACGGATTGAGCCTGTCACCACGGGGGCGGCAAATGGCGAACAACACGCTGGTATCGACAGTGATAAAGATCGGCGGCGCCCTGGACGCGACCTGGGATGCTGCCACCAAGGCGGTGGAAGGTCGGATCAAGGCGCTCGACGAGCAGGCCAGCAAGGCCCGGGGGCTGGCGACGGCCATCGGTGAAACCCAGCGCCTGCGCCGGGAACTGAACCAGGCCCGCAAACAAGGCGCGGCTTCGGCCAGCGACTTGCAGGCCAAGCTGGACAGCAGCCTGGACGGATTGCGCAAGCAGGGCATCCAGGTCCGCAAGCTGAACCAGGAGTACCAGGCCCTGGGCCGCGCGGCCCGGGGCCTTGAGCTCAGGGCCACGGGCCAGCGGCAGATCGAGCAGGGCAAGACGGACCTCAAGTCCAGCTACGAGCTGGCGAAGAAAGCCGTTGGGGTGCTGGCGGTGCCGGTCAAGATCAACGCCGACTACCAGGCGACGATCCGCGACATCGCCATCAAGGGCAATATCGCCAATACCCCGCAAGAGGCGCAGCTGGCACGCAATGTCCTCGAGGTTTCCCGGGACTCCGGGCTGGGTCGCGGCGAGGTCGCCAGCCTCATCGCCGGGATGACCGCCAATGGCACGTCGTTGGACAAGGCCCAGCAATATGCCGGGCTGGCGGCCAAGTTCGTGATTGGCCAGGGGGCCGGCGTCGGCGACACCGCGACCTTGATCCGGGCCCTGGAGACGCAGGCTGGGATCAGCGATCCCACGACCCTGGCGCGGGCCCTGGAAGCCATGGCCCTGCAAGGCCAGGCGGGCAACTTCGAAGCGGCCGACATGGCCCGCTTGCTGCCCGACCTGCTCAAAGGCGCCAAGGACATGAAGCTCACCGGCATGGATGCGGTGAGCCAGGTGGGGTCGATGCTGCAATTGCAGATGTCGACGGCCAACGGCGCCGATCAGGCGGCCGGCAACCTGAAGAGCTGGATGGGCCAGATTCGCTCACCGGCCACTGCCGCGGCGTATGCCAAGGCCGGCATCGACTATGAGGGATCGCTGCAGACCGGCCTGGAAAAAGGCATGTCGACCCTGGAGGCGAGCTTCGCCCTGGCCATGAAGTACATCCAGGTCACCGACCCGGCCAAGGCCGCACAGATGACCGCGGCCCAGGCGCAGATCAGCCAGCAAACCGACCCGCAGAAGGCCCAGGCGATGCTGGCCGCCCTGGCGCAGTCGCTGCGCGGCGCCGACCTGTTCGCCAACATGCAGGTCGATGCCGCTTTGCAGGCCTACGCCCAGGGCCAGGATGGGTACCAGAAGCTCAAGCAGGACTCGCTGACGGCCTCCGGCGTGCTGGACAAGAACCAGGCCGAGCGCCGAGGGACGTCGGCGCAGATCTGGAAGGAAGCCGATGGCGCGGTCGACAACCTGCAGCAGGCGTTCGGCCAGGCCCTGACCCCGGCCACCGACCGCTTGGGCCAGAGCCTCACCGGGCTGGCGCACGGCCTGACCGAGCTGACCCACCAGGCCGCTCCGGCGGTACTTGGGGTGACCGTCCTGGCCGGCAGCCTGCTGGCGCTGAAGAAGTTGCAAGCGGCCTACACCCTCGGCAAGGGCCTGTTCAACGTGGCCCGGGGCTCGATGATGGGCAACCCGGACTTCATCCAGAAGGTGCTGGTCACCAACCCGGGGGCACTGGGTGGCGGTGACTACGACATCGACACCGGCCGTGACCAGAAAGGTGGCAAGGGACGCAAAGGGGGCCGGGGTGGAAAAGCCAAGGGTGGCTTGGCCAATAAGACCGCCCAGAAGCTGAAGGACTTCTTTGGTTCAGGCAATGCGGGCAAGGCAGGCAAGGGCGCGTTGGTCTTGGAGGCAGGAATCTCGGCGGTTAAAAACAGCGGTAATGTGATCAAGCCGCTGATCAAGGGCGGCAGCGTTCTGTCCGTGGCCGGGGCTGTTTTTCAGACTGCAGACACCTACCAGAATGCCAAGACCCGGGACGAGAAAGCCGAAGGTTATGGCAAGGCTGCCGGAGGCCTGGCCGGTGGCGTGCTGGGTACAGCGGCAGGTGCTGTGGCCGGTGTTGCCGCCTCCGCCATGACCGGTGCCATGGTGGGCTCGGCGGTGCCGGTACTCGGGACCGTCGTTGGCGGCATCGTTGGCGCTGGGGTGGGAATCCTGGCGGCCTGGGCTGGAACCGAGGCCGGCGGCTTTCTGGGCAAGAAACTGTTCGGCGGCGATGACTCGCTCAAGTCGATGCCCGCCGCCGGCCCGCTGATGATGCGTGACGCCGGCAAGAACATCCCGCCGGTCATGGACGATCTCGCCAACTCCTTCAAGAGCGGGCAGACCCCGGCGCTGATGGGCCAGGTGGTGCGTTCCATGCCGCCGGCGCCCGGCACGTCGAGCACCCTGGCCGAACCCTTCAAGGCCCCCTTGGCGCCGGCGATCGAGCAGCAGTTCAGCTTTGCGCCGGCGATATCGGTCACGGTCCAGGGCGATGTCAAGGACCCGGCGCAACTGGCCCGGGAATTGGAGCCCTACCTGCGTTGGCAGTTCGACGAGTACAGCCGCCAGGCCTCGGCTCGCCAGCTGTCCGATGCACCTCACGTTTAAGGAGGCGCCATGGCCTACATGGAACAGCTGCAATCGGGGTTGCAATCCCTGGTGGCGGCAGCGGAGGCGGGGCGGCGCAGCGCGGACGAGATGCTGGGGCCCATGAACGGGGCCATCGGCGATATCACCGGCGCGGCCCTGGAGCTGGAGAACCTGCCCGTGGTCGGGCCGCAAGTCGGCACCCGGCTGCGCCGCATCCTGCGCGGCATCGATGCCGCGCAAAGCCGGGTCGGCGAGGTGGCGGCCCAGTACAACCAGGCCGTCACGGTAGCCGGGCAGGTGCAACAGCGCCTCGGCGCCTTGCAAGAGCAGACGGCCAAGGTCGGGGCGGCGATCAACCGTATTGGCGGGCAGATCAGCCCGGCCCTGGGCACGATCTTTCCCAGCAGCCTGTTCGCCGCCAAGGAGACGCCTACCGCCGAAGCGGTCAAGCCGTTCCCGCACCTGCTGATCCTCCAACCCCTGGGGGCTGCTTCCCAACCCTATTACTTCAACCTGGACACGGCGGCCTTCGATGAACTGCGGCGCCAGACCAGCTTTCGCTGGACTGGCCAGGAGCGCTTGGGCCGCAGCCCTGCCCAGCAAGCGGTCGGCCTGGGCGACGAACGCATCAGCCTCAAGGGGGCGATCTTCCCCGGGTTCAAGGGCGGGCTGGGGCAGTTGCAGGCCTTGCGCAGCATCGGCCGGCAGTTGCGCCCCTTGAGCCTGACCACCGGCTACGGCGAGGTCCTGGGCACCTGGTGCCTGACCAGCATCGACGAAGACCAGGGCCATTTGCTGGCCGGCGGCATTCCACGCAAACAGGCCTTCTCACTGGAGTTCGTAAGCTATGGCGACGACTTGCAGAACCTCTGACGGCGATCTGCTCGACACCTTGTGCCAGCACTACTACGGCCATTTGAACGGCACCGTCGAGGCGGTGCTGGATGCCAACCAGGGCTTGGCCGACGAGCCCCAGCCATTGCGGGCCGGGGTGCTGATCCTGCTGCCGGACCTGCCGGCACCGGAGCAGGTACTGGTCCAGCTATGGGACTGAGCCCTGGTCTCGCTCCTGCAAATTCCTTTACTGATCGGCACCCAGTGCGAGGCGTTTTATGACCCCAGAGTTTCGTATCGTTGCCGATGGCCGGGACATTACCAGCCAGATCAACGACCGGTTGCTGTCCCTGCGCACCTCGGACAAACCCGGCATGGAGTCGGACGAATTCGAGCTGCGCATCGACGACCGCGATCGTGCGGTGGCGCTGCCCAGCCGTGGCGCCAGCATCGAGGTGTTCATGGGTTATGCCGGCCAGGGGCTGACCCGCCTCGGGCGCTACACCGTGGATGAGGTGGTGGTCTCCGGCCCACCGGACACCCTGGAGATACGCGGCAAGGCCAGCGACATGCGCGGCAGTGGCAAGACCACCCGCAGCGGCAGCTGGGAAGACGTGCCGCTGCAACAGGTGGTCCGCGACCTGGCGGCCCGTAACGGCTGGACCCCGGTGTGCCCGGTGGCGACCAGGGTCCTGCGGGTCGACCAGCTCAACGAGTCCGACTTCAACTTCATCACCCGCCTGGCCCGGCAATACGACTGCACCGCCAAGGTCGCCGAAGGCAAGTTGCTGGTGCTGCCGCGCCAGGCCGGGCAGAGCGCCAGCGGCAAGGCCCTGGGCAAGGTCACCATCCACCGCCACGAGGTGAGCCGCTACCAGTTTCGCCTGGGCGACACCAGCAGCCACAAGGCGGTGCAGACCCGTCACCAGGACAAGAAGAGCGGCAAGCTGCAGGTGATCGAGCTGGGTAACGACAGTGCCCCGCCCGGGGTGCCCGCGGTGCACACCGACCGGCACATCTACCCGAACAAATCCGCGGCGCAGCAGGCCGCCAAGGCGCGCCTGGCGGCGTTCAACCGCAGCACCGCGGCCCTGCGCCTGGATCTGCCCGGGCGCATCGACCTGTTCGCCGAACGCCTGATCGACGCCCAGGGCTTCAAGGCCGGGCTGGATGGCGAGTACCTGGTGGAGTCGGTGGAGCAGGTCTTCAGCCCGTCGGGCTGGAGCACCACGGTGCAGTGCAACGCTGGCAAGCAGGGCAAGGCCCGGGCCAAGGGCAAGCCGAAACCCCAGGCCAAGCCGCTGAAGGTGCTGCCACTCTAGGTCGGCGGCGTCCGCGGCGAGCCTTTGGGCGGACCCTTTGCGGACGTCCGGTTTTTTCCCGATGCGGTTCACCCGCAGGAGATTTCATGAATTCCAAGCTCATCCAGCCGGCCTCTAAGCGAGGCATCCGGCGGTTCTTGCGCGGCCTGCTTGGCGGCTGCGCCCTGGCCCTGGCCAGTGCGGCCCAGGCCGCGCCCTTTGTCCTGGCCTACAGCGACGGCCAGGTCGAGACCTCCTACAGCAACCTCAAGGCTTTTTATCGCAACCTCTCGGCCGTGGGCCTGGGCAGCACCTACGGCCTGACGGTCACCGGCCAGTTGCACCAGGAGGGCATGAACGACACCACCCGGCAGATCATCGCGTTCGCCAAGTCCAAGTCCTTGCCGCTGTACCCGACGGTCTCGGACTACAACCAGGACATCGCGGCCTTCGACCCGGCCATTTCCCACTCCATCGTCAACAGCAAGGCCTTGAGTGCCAGTACCATCGAGCAGTTGGTGACGCTGGCCCGGGAGAACGGGTTCGCCGGTATCAACCTGGACTTCGAACAGGTGGAGCCGCGCAACGCCCAGGCGTTTTCCGCCTATGTCAAAGCCCTGGGCCAGGCCCTGCATGCCCAGGGGCGCAAGCTGATCATCAGCGTGCCGCCCAAGCTCGACGACCAGCAGCCCGAATACCTGCAAGGCTACGACTACCAGGCCCTGGCAGCAGCGGTGGATTACTTCCAGCTGATGACCTACGACCAGGTCGGCCCGGGCTGGAGCAGCGGCGGCTTCCACGGCGAAGTCTGGCCGGGCCCGGGCTCGGGCCTTGACTGGCAGCAAGCGCTGCTGGTCTACGCGGTGACGCGGGTACCGGCCGGCAAGCTGCTGTCCGGGCTGGCGGCCTACGGCCAGGACTACAGCATCGGCAATCGGGTGCACTGGTCGGCCTACGAGGAAATCATCGCCGAGCACAACGCCGCCACCCACCTAGACGTCCCCTCGGCCACTCCTTACGCCACCTGGGGCCCGGTCAACAGCTTCGCCGATGGCATCGAGTGGACTGCGGAGCGAGCGCAGCCGGTGCTCTGGTATGACGACGCCCAGAGCATTCGCCGCAAGGCCGCCCTGGTCGGGCGCCTGGGCCTGGGCGGCACCAGCGTCTGGGCCATGGGCTACGAAGACGCAAGTTTCTGGAGCGCCCTGCAGGCCGGCCTGGCCAAGGGCCCGGCGTTGTTACCCGAGGGACGCGAATGACGCCGTCCCGCGCTCGCCCAATCACCTTCGATGGATACGGAGCACCCAGCCATGAATGACGAAGAACTGGCGGCCATCAATCGCCTGATCGCCGCCCTCCAGGCCCAGGCCGATGGCCAGTCCGCCTTGAACGGCGCGATCCGCCTGCTGGCGCAGAGCAACCAGGCCCTGGTGGACCTGATCAAGAGCCGTGAACCGGACCCCAACGCGCCCCCCTACCTGGATGGCTCGCCCGCTCCCTGAGCCCTGGCCCCGCGCCTTGGTCCGCCCCCGAGCAACACACCCTCGACCCGCCAACCGCGGGTTTTTCATTGTTTTCTGGAGAACACCCGATGTCGATTCTTACCCAAGGTACGCAAATCTTCGCCCTGGTCCCGCCCGTGACCGGCAGCGGCCCCTACACCGTGCTGGAAGTCGAGCACGTCACTTCCTTCGAGCCCGGCGGCGCGCCTGCCGAGCAGATCGAGGACACCACCCTCGACGCCCAGGAGCGCAGCTACAAGAAAGGCCTGCGCACCCCTGGCACCGCCAGCCTGGGGCTCAACGCCGACCCGGCCAACGCCAGCCATGTGCGCCTGCACCAGCTGTCCGAAGCCAATGGCGAGACCAGCATCAAGTGGGTCGTGGGCTGGTCCGACGGCAAGGGCGTCGCGCCGACCGTCAACGCCAAGGGTGACAACTTCGAACTGCCGACCACCCGCACCTGGTTCGCCTTCGACGGCTACGTCTCGGACTTCCCGTTCAACTTCGCCCTCAACGCCGTGGTCACCACCACCGTGACCATCCAGCGCACCGGTGGCTCCACCTGGATCAAGAAGGCCTGAGCATCGCCATGAACCTCAAGCAACTCAAAGCCAAGGGCGGCATCGTCGATGCCCAGCCCGTGAAGAAGCAGGTGAGCTGGACTCACCTGGACAGCAAGACCGGCAAGGAGGTGACCGACACCTTCACCTTGCACATCCGCCGGCAGTCCTTCGGGGTCATCGAGCGGCTGTTCGCCGACAGCGACAACGAGCAGAGCCGCAACGCCCGCTACATCGCCGCTTCGGTGGCACTGGGCACCGATGGCGGCGAGGCCCTGAGCTACGAGGATGCCTACGGCCTGGAGCCGACCCTGGGGTTTTTGATCCTCAACGCGGTCAATGAGGTCAACGGCACTGGCGGTGCGGCAAAAAACTGACGGCCGCCGATGAGTTCTGGCACGAGTTGGTGCTGAACGGAGTCGGCGGCCGGACGATTGCCGAAGCCAAGGAACGCATGACCTACCACGAAGCCCTGGCATGGGGACGCTATATCGACCGATATGGCTCCTTGCATACCGGTAGGCGGCTGGAGGCGGGCAGCGCCCTGGTGGCGCTGCAGACCCACCGGCTGGGCGGGGGCGTGGCGGAGTTGTTGGACTTCATGCCCCATGAGCAACGTTTGGGCTTGTCGCTCGAACGCGCGATGAACGAGTGGCGCTGATTCCAGGCCACTTTTCCCGAACCCGTTTCGACGGGTTTTCATGACCCGGAGAACCCCATGGCAACAGCTTCCCAAGGGCTGGACCTGAGCGGCCTGGAGCGGGCCCTGGACAAGGCCCAGCGCATCACCGACCAGGCCATGCGCAACATGCAGCGGCGCATCGACGAGGCCGGCAAGAGAATCGCCGAGTCCATGACCCTGTCGTCCGCCTCGGCGCTGGACGCCAGCGCCAGTGCCTTCGACGACCTGCGCAAGGCCTATGACCCGGCCACCACCGCGGTCGACCAGTACCTCAAGAAACAGGGCAGCCTGGCGGCGTTGCTCAAGCAGAACAAAAGCGCTGAAACCGACTACGCGCAGACCCTGGAGCAGCAATACCAGCAAAGCGTGCCGCAAGTGCCCAGCACCTACACCGAACGGGCAGGGATCAGCTTTCCCCAAGGCGATGCCTATGGCCGGATCACCCAGGACAGCGACGACTATGCGACTCGGCTCGAAGACCTGAAAAGCAAGAGCGACGATGCCAAGCAGCAGGTGCAGGGTGACTTTGCCCAGATGACCGAGTTGCTCGATGGCTGGAAGACTGGTGCGGTGTCCGCTTTCGAGGAGTACGTGAAAAAGGGCAATGACGTGGCGGGTCAGACCAAGACGGTCTTCACCAGTGCCTTCCAGAAAATGGATGAGGCAATCATGACGTTTGCTACCACGGGCAAGTTTTCCTTTTCCGACTTCGCCAGTTCGGTGCTCAAGGACATGGCGACCCTGGCGGCTAAGACAGCGGCCTCTGCTGGCCTGAGCTGGATGTTCGGTCTAGCCAAGACGGTGGTTTCGAGCTTCTTTCCCAGCGCCGCCCCTGCGGCGCAGTCGTTCTCGCTTGGCGGTGCCACCACCGTTTTTAACCCGCAGCTCGACGTATCCAACGTGCACTATGCCAAGGGCGGGGTCTTCAGCAACACCGTGGCCAGCGCTCCGACCCTGGCGCCCATGGCCTTGTTCGGCGAAGCCGGGCCCGAGGCGATCATGCCCCTGAGCCGGGGCGCCGATGGTTCCCTGGGCGTGGTGGCGCTGGGGGGCGCACCGGCCGGCAGCACCAGCAACCAGCAGGTGGTGATCCAGCAGACCATCAACGTCGGCGAAGGCCAGGGTGCCGGCCAGGGCGCCGGCGCCAACCCGCAGAACCTCGCCAACGCCTATGCCAGCGCCGCCCGACAAGGCGCTGCCGAACAGATCGCCCGTGACCTGAAGCCGGGCGGCCAGATCTGGTCCGTCATCAACGGCCGCTGATACCCAGCGGCCGCGACGGCTCACGCCCGGAGAAAAGCATGACCATCGAAACCTTCGCCTGGGTGCCCAAGGTGGAACCCGTGGGCACCGTCGAATTCCGCCTCAAGTCGGCCCGCTTCGGCGACGGCTACCAGCAGGTGGTCCAGGACGGCATCAATAACAAGACCCAGTCCTGGCCGCTGACCTTCGTCGGCGACGAAAGCCGGATCAAGCCGATCATCGCCTTCATCGACGCCCATCGCGGCGCCACGCCGTTCTACTGGACCCCACCCCTGGGAGAACAGGGGCTGTACCGCTGCAAGACCTACCAACCCTCGCCGTTGGGCGCAGGGATGTACACCCTCAGCGCCACCTTCGAACAGGCCTTCCATCCATGACCCTCAAAACCATCAAGGCGGGCGCCCAGCCCAACGATGGCACCGGCGACAACCTGCGCAGCGGTGCCCAGATCATCAATGAGAACTTTGCCGAGCTGGATAACCGGACCAGCGATGCGGCGTCTCAGATCAACACCATCAACAACAAGCTCAGCACGGTCGAGGCAGGGGCCACGAAGAACCGGCCGGATGCTGAATTGCTTGCCCGTGCCAGCCACACCGGGACCCAGCTTGCGGCCACCATCAGCAACTTTTCTCCAGCAGTTAAAGCGATCCTGCAAGGCAATGGACTTGCGGATTACGTCAAAGAGATACCAGAGGTTCAGCTCAATGGCCTGCTGGCAAACTCTTTTGTCTACGTCACTCCAGACGGTACCGGCGCTATCCCGTTCCAGACGTCAACGTTTTACGTGATCCATATGACGCATCCGAACACCGCATATGCAGTTCAGATTGCAGTTAGCGCCGGTCAGGGCAAGCAGTATTCGCGATTCAAGGCCGGTGGTACGTGGTCGCAATGGAATAGCAATTTAACCGCTGGAGACTACGGAGTAGGGGCTTGGGCGCTTCAAGCGCCGGCTGGAAACACCATTGACGCGCGAGTTCCCACCGGGCTCTACGGTTTTGCTCCGGCCTACGGCGGCGCTCCAAGTCCCATCGCTTCAGGCGAATACATAAACCTTCAGGGTTCAGTTGACGCAAAGCGCGCCACACAACTGGCTTTTTCGCATGACACTGATGAAATGTGGTTTCGCCGCGACACTAACGGCTGGGGTGGATGGAAGCCGGTTGTAATGGAAAGAACTGCACTTTTCCGAAATAAAGGTGGTAGTGCTGGAACTTTCACCGATCTAAATACTTTAATCACACGACATGCTGTTTGGGCAGATAATACTACTTTAAACATACCTAGAGCTGGAGATTGGTATGTTGAAGTTTTAGGTTTAGACGATGGGTCTTCCATTGGCAATTATTGCATGCAGCGAGCAACCAGTTTAGCTCCTGACGCATTGATATTTGTTAGAACGCGAGTCGCTGGGACCTGGAGTGCATGGGTTCGCCAAACTCCTGAGTTCATCGCAAATGCAAATGGATTTGCAATTAAGTATGCAGATGGAACTATGATTTGTTGGTTTGCAGCTCCAACTAAAGACGTGACTAACAGGGCGCTTGGTGCAATTTTCGCGTCTGATCAAAGATCATTCACTTTCCCGATACA
This sequence comes from Pseudomonas sp. MSSRFD41, assembly GCF_014230245.1. Lineage (NCBI taxonomy): Bacteria > Pseudomonadati > Pseudomonadota > Gammaproteobacteria > Pseudomonadales > Pseudomonadaceae > Pseudomonas > Pseudomonas sp. MSSRFD41. The sequence goes on from NZ_JACKZK010000013.1 coordinate 188,528, forward strand.
GTTTGTTGTCGAACCTATTGTAGTTTGGTCGGCGGGTTCGTCGTCTAATGGCGTATGCTGGGGAAGCTGCGACTGGTCGTCTGTTAGTCAAACAAATGGTCGTTTAAATAGCTCATATTCAACTATTGACGGATATTTGCGCTACATAGCTATTGGGAGATGGAAATAATGGTAAAAATTAAGTTTTCCCCAATTCATGCGCCGACATTTGAGTTATTAAAAACTTTGAAAGTCGAAGGGTACAAACTTACGGTAAACGGAGAAGAATTCGATTTCTCACCGCTTGAGAAGGGCTACGAACTTTCGCTCGAGGCCATCGACTCGCCCCTGTTCGCCGATAAGGCGGTGATGTCCGCCGACGGCGTCCTGTCGATCACGCTGCTCATGCCCTACGACGAAGCCACGGCCACCGACGCCATCCGCTTCCCTGAGCCTGTGACCGTCACCGCCGCCGGCCCGGTGGATATCCCCACCAACCACCCCGCACAGCCCCCCGTAACTCCAACCGTCGAGGCCGACCATGGACTTCTCGCAGAGCAAGAAAACCTTCACTGAGCAGGACCGGAAAGCCAACGAGGCCCGGGACTACCTGCGCCAGACCGACTGGCTGGTGGTGCGCAAGCTGGAAACCGGCCAGGACATCCCGGCCGATATCGCAGAGAAACGTGCCGAGGCCCGCAGCCTGATCTAGCCGCAGCCAGCGCCCCCCCACCCGCCAGCGTGCGGGTTTCTTTTTGCCTTGTGCAAAAGCCCTGGTGACCATCGTCGGACTGGCCTCCTGATCGGCTGCTCCTGACCACCGAGTAATGGGCAAGCCCCTCAGTACCCATCTTTAGCAGGCTGTTTATCCATGACCCTCAGAACCATCAAGACGGGCGCCCAGCCCAACGATGGCACCGGCGACAACCTGCGCAGCGGTGCCCAGATCATCAATGAGAACTTTGCCGAGCTGGATA